>MHAF01000134.1 GCA_001802865.1 Ignavibacteria bacterium RBG_16_34_14 | reverse complement strand
AATTAATTTGGTTAAAGCAATAAAAACAATAAAAACTACCTCACCCTCAATCCCTCTCCTTATTAAATGAGAGGGAAAAGGGAGAGGTTTTACTGCCGTTTCTTTCCCAAAAATTTGATAACTTTGTGTAAGTAAAAACATAAAATAAGAGATTAAAATGGAAGTATTAGAAAAATCAACAGTAACATCAGACTTGTCTGCCGTTAGGCACGATCTCCTTGAAAAACTTGGAATTAATGAAACAAATTATGGCTCTTCAAGCGGTTTAAATTGGAATAAGACAACTTCGGAAGGGGAATTAAAAATTATTTCACCAACTACCGGTGAGCTTATAGCTTCAGTTTACCAGGCATCCGAAGATGATTATGAAAGGATAATTACAACCGCTCAGGATGCTTTTAAATATTGGATGAAAGTTCCTGCACCTAAGAGAGGCGAAATTGTTAGACAAATCGGAAACAAATTAAGAGATTATAAAAGAGATTTAGGTACCCTTGTTTCTTATGAGATGGGAAAGTCTTTGCAGGAAGGAATGGGAGAAGTTCAGGAGATGATTGACATTTGTGATTTTGCGGTCGGGCAGTCACGCCAGCTTTATGGATTTACAATGCACTCGGAAAGACCAAACCATAGAATGTACGATCAATATCATCCGCTTGGAATCGTTGCAACGATTTCTGCTTTTAATTTTCCTGTTGCAGTCTGGGCTTGGAATGCAATGTTAGCTGCAGTCTGCGGAGATGTTAATTTATGGAAACCTTCATCAAAAGTTCCTTTATCTTCAATTGCATGCCAGAATATTATCGGTGACGTTCTTAAGGGAAATGATTTACCGGAAGGAATTTTTTCTTTGATAGTTGGAAAAGGTTCAACAATTGGTGAAAAAATTCTTAATGATAAAAGAATCCCTTTAATATCTGTAACAGGTTCTACAAGAGTAGGGCAGCATGCCGCTGAAGTAGTTTCAAAAAGATTTGGCAAAACAATTCTTGAGCTTGGAGGCAATAATGCAATTATAGTTACTCCCAATGCTGATCTTAAAATAGCATTGCCTGCAATTGTTTTTGGTGCTGTTGGTACAGCAGGTCAGCGATGTACAACAACAAGAAGATTAATTGTTCATGAAACAATCTATGATAAAGTAAAAGATTCTTTAATGAATGCTTATAAGGGATTAAAGATTGGTGATCCGCTTGATGAGAAAAACCATGTTGGTCCTTTGATTGACAAAAATGCTGTTAAAGATTTTGTGAATGCACTTGAAAGAGTTAAGAAGGAGGGAGGAAAAATTATTTTCGGCGGTGAAGTTCTTAACGACGGAAATTATGAAACAGGGACTTATGTTGTTCCTGCATTAGTTGAGTCAGAGAATCATTATAAGATTGTACAGGAAGAAACTTTTGCTCCTATTCTTTACCTGATTAAATATACCGGCGATGTAAGTAATGCAATTAAAATTCAAAATGATGTTGTACAGGGGTTATCTTCCTCAATTTTTACTTTAAATATGCGGGAGGCTGAGGAATTTCTTTCTGCAGCAGGTTCAGATTGCGGAATTGCAAATGTAAATATTGGTACTTCCGGAGCTGAGATTGGCGGAGCTTTTGGCGGTGAAAAGGAAACAGGCGGTGGACGTGAATCCGGTTCTGATGCCTGGAAGACTTATATGAGAAGGCAAACAAATACAATTAACTACGGTACTACTTTGCCTTTGGCTCAGGGAATAAAGTTTGAGATTTAGAAGTTTGTTTTTAATTAATTATTGCAAGGAGCGAAGTGACGAAGCATTATATAAAATCTATAAAGATTACTTCGCTTCGCTCGTAATGACTTTTATAACGTAAATTCTTCCTTAAATTAAGTGTAGAAATTATTTTTTGAGTTAAGTAGAATTTATTCTGTAATCAATTCGAAAAACTTTAAGAATTTCTGATTTAGACACATCCAGTACTTCCAATAATTTCAATTAAAGCGTATTTGCAACTGGTACAATTATTAGTGATATATTCTTAAAGGAATACCAGGAGTAGAAAAATGGAACGAATATCATTAGAAACTTTTTTCTCGGCTGAAACTGATCTGGAAATAAACCAGTATAGAATTCTTGGCGGGATAAAAGAATTAAGTACCGCTTTTGATAAGAAGAAAATTTATCCGGCATTAGCTTTTCTTATTGAATTAAAAAGTTCACTTGAACAGATAAGAGAAGAAAAAAGATCTTTGAGTGGAAAATTCCCCAAACAAATTACCGGCTTTGATATTAAGCAGAAGAAAATAATTTTTACAGTTCAGGAACATTCCTGTAATTATAAAAATATTGACCACGTTTTTGAATTAATTGATTGGGCTTTACCTTTCATTAAAAGTTCAATTGATGAAGGTATTGTTCTTTTTGATTTTGTTGAAAAGAACATTACACTCGAGCATGTAGGTATTTTGCCGATGTACAAAGATGAAGGATATTTTATGATTAATGATAACACAGCATTTGAACTGCAGGTACATCGTTATGAATGTTCTTTGTTTTCATCCGGCAAGGAAAAATACAGAGCATTAAAAACAGAATTTGTTAAAAGTGAAACGTTGAAGATTATTAAAAGAACACCGGAATCTATTAAGCATGAATTGATAAAAGAAAGACAGGATCTGCCAAATCCTGCCACATTTATTTGCGATACTGATCTTGATTTTCCTTTTTCAGAAACTATTTTTCCTGTTGCAAAAAGGAAACTTATGAGTGCAATTGCTTCCTAGTTAACCTATTGAGAGAACAATCAAATCAGCAAGAACTCTTGCCGATTCATCGAGATAAAGATCTTCCGGTGCAGATGATTCTTTTATCTCCTCACCTTTATTCAGCAGTTTGATCCCTTTTGTTTTTCTTCTTTCATTTTCTCTCTGAAATTTTTCTTCTTCCTCTTTCTCCATTTCCTTTTTTCTTATTTCTTCATTCAGTGAAACCTGGTTTCTGTTTCTCTCTTCCTTTGATTCCTTGATGTCTTCAAGCAAATAATCAAATTCATTGCTTGCTTCAATTCTTTCCTTGTGCTTAGAGTTTAACAGAGAAAGAAAATCTTTTACGTTACCTGCGATTTTATATTTCGTAGGTTTTATCTCATCCCATGGTAAAGCACTTTCTTCTGAACTTTCACCAAATTCATCAGTATGAATAGATGAAGGTAACGTTATATCAGGAATTACACCGAGACTTTGCGTACTGCCGCCGTTTATCCTGTAGTATTTTGCAATTGTTACTTTTACTTGTCCAAGTTTATCATCACTTTTCTGCATAACCCTATTGAGATCAATAAGATTTTGAACAGTACCTTTGCCGTAGGTCTGTTCACCAATAATTAATCCTCTTTCATAATCCTGGATAGCTCCTGAAAAAATTTCTGAAGCAGAAGCGCTGAACTTATTTACCAGCACAGCTAAAGGACCTTCATAAACTATATCCGGATCGCTGTCTGC
Source organism: Ignavibacteria bacterium RBG_16_34_14 (assembly GCA_001802865.1). Taxonomy (GTDB): domain Bacteria; phylum Bacteroidota; class Ignavibacteria; order Ignavibacteriales; family Ignavibacteriaceae; genus RBG-16-34-14. The sequence continues at coordinate 7,424 of MHAF01000134.1, read as the reverse complement.
TCCAACCTGGACACTTCCGTCACTATTTCTTACCTGCACAACTGGTCCATCTTTAATAAAAAGTCCTGTGAGATCAATTGCTTCATTAAGGGCACCGCCGCCATTATTTCGTAAGTCAATAATAATTCCATCAACATTTTCAGCTTTTAACTCTTCAATTATTTTTTTTACATCACGGGTTGTACTCCTATAATTTTTATCACCTTTTTGTTGAGCTTCAAAATCGCTGTAGAAAGTTGGAATCTTTATAACACCAATTTTGTAATTAATATTATCCTGTTTAAAATCGAGTATCTCTTTTTTGGCAGCCTGTTCTTCAAGCTTAACTTTATCCCGGACAAGTTTTATCTCTTTTGGTATTGCATTAATTCCAGCATCGGCAGGTAAAATTAATAGCCTTACGGTTGTTCCTTTAGGTCCTCTTATAATTTGTACAGCATCAGTCACTCTCCAGCCAATAATATCAACCATTTCACCATCCTCACCCTGGGCAACGCCAACAATTTTATCATTTCGTTTAAGCTTATTGCTTTTATAAGCAGGACCACCTGGAATTATCTCTACAATTTTTATATAATCATCTTCCTGCTGTAATTGTGCACCTATTCCCTCAAGTGAAAGACTCATATTTATCTTGAAATTTTCTGAGGTGAGAGGTGAGAAATAATTTGTATGAGGATCAATAGATTGAGTATAGGAATTCATAAATAACTGGTAAACATCTTCACTATCATACTGGTTTATTGCTTTCCTGTAATTTTCATATCTCTTTGAAAGAGTTATAATTATTGAATCTGGATCTTTTCCGGCTAACTTCAGATTCAGCGCATCATTTTTAATTCTCTTTCTCCAGATTTCATTTGCTTCTTCATCTGTAGCAGACCATTGAGCGTCTTTTCTGTCTACTTCGTAATATTCATCTTTACTGAAATCAAATGATTCTTTAATTATGTTTTCTATATAATCGAAACGGTCATTTACTCTGTTTCTATAAACCTTGAAGATTTCATAAACAGCATTAAGTTCACCCTTAAGCAAAAAATCATCGAGCTGGTTTTTATATTGTTCAAATTTGTTTATATCGGATAATAAGAAATAGCTTTTGTTATGGTCGAGTGCTTCAATGTACCTGTCGAAAATTTCGCTTGAAAGAGAATCATTTAGTTTAAATTTCTTGTAATGATATCTTGAAACCAAACTGTTTACAATTTCAGTTTCCTCAGGGTAATAATCTTTAGGAGCTAATACAGAGAGGGAATCTGGAGTGAATGCCAGGGAATCAGTTTCATAATATTTTGTTGAGAATAATCCGGCGGTAACAGCTAGTAATACAAATAAAAAAATTTTTTTCATTCTTTTTCCGGTTTGATTTTTCATAAATAGTTGTACCTTAATACATACAAATTTAGCAATTGTTCCTATCCTTAAAAATGGTAATTTTATACACTCAACAATAGGTATTCTTAAGGAAGATTATTGAGATGAACGGCATAATTTACAAAAATATTCTGCTCATACTGCTTCTGTTTATCACAAGTAATGCCCAGCAAATAAATCTCAACGAGTATGGTTTATATGTTGTTGATAATGCGGAAACTTATCTTGCTATTGCTGGAAAAGATAGTAATAAGTTACTTGTAGACATTGAAAAATATATACCTAATATAATGTTGGATATCAGGTATGCAACAGATAATAATTTCGTTGGTGAACCTGTGTATAATATTCCTAAGGCTTTTACAAGATTACCGGTAGCAAAAGCATTAAGGAAAATTCAGTATGAATTAATGAAAGAAAATCTTGGGCTAAAAATATATGATGCTTATCGTCCTTATTCAGTAACGGTAAAATTCTTTAAGAAAGTAAAAGATACAAATTTTGTTGCGTCTCCGAAGAAAGGCTCGAGACATAACAGAGGATGTGCTGTTGATATCACTGTTATTGATCTTAAAACTGGCAAAGAAATTGAAATGCCTACTCCGTATGATGATTTTACTGAAAAAGCATCGCAAAATTTTAATGATCTTCCAAAGAATGTTATAAACAATAGAGAGAAACTTAAAAGAATAATGACAGAAAATGGTTTTAAAGTTTTTGCAACCGAATGGTGGCATTTTGATTTTAAAGGCTGGGAGAATTATGAACTGATGGATATTAGTTTTGAGGAACTAATAGGTTTAGAAAAAATTAAAAAGTAATATTATATTTGAATTGATTTTATGAATTTTTATTTGGGAAAATATAAATGGCAAAATCACGAGATGAATTAGAAAAGAAAGCAAAGCAAACAGAATCTTTAAGCGATTCAATTGAAGGAGAAGATGTTCAAAAAGAGGAAGCTGAAGATTATAAAACCAAAACTATAATTAACGAAGAGGGGAAAGAAGTTTTGGTTTTCAGCGACCCTCTTCATACAAGGGAAAAGAGGAGTGTAATTAATTACACGATCTTTCGGGGAAAGTGGGAGTTTGAAAATATGGATGATCTTGATGAAACAGATCATGAAAAATGTGCTGTTAATTTTATTCCTATTAAAGATAGCTCAAGTGTAACTATTGCATTCAAATCCCTAAAGGACAGAGTCGAGTTTATGGATTCAATTTACAGCGATAGTGAAATGAAACAGCTTGGCGGAGGAATTAATCTTGAAAAGCTTGCTAACTCTAAAGTGCTTAGAACTACAGGGGGATTAATCGGGCTTTCAATTGCTGCTTATGGATTGTACAAATTATTTAAGGGAAAAGATAAAGAAGAATAAGTCAATTCTTTACCTTTAGCTTTGGAGCATTGGAATAGTGGAATATTGATTTTGGGAATTTTTTGATGCCGTAAAAAATCGAATTAACAGATTTCGATAATCATATAAATATCAAATACAAAATTCAATGCTAAGTAAATTATTATTTGCTGTTTGTTTTTTGAGATTTTGAATTCAGTTTTATTGTAGCATTAAACACATAATCAGCATGTGAATCAATCTCTTTTACTTCAAGAATATCAGCGATTTTACCTTCCTTATCAATTATAAAGGTAACTCTCTTAGCCGTTCCGTTTTCTTTTAAAACGCTATATTGCTCTGTAACTTTTTTATCTTCATCAGAAAGAAGAGGGAAGTTGAGGTTATAATCTTCAACGAATTTCTTAATATCTTCTTTGGTATCTGTACTTATTCCAAAAACTTTAATATTATTTTTTTCGAACTTATTCCAATCATCTCTTATTGCACAAGCTTGTTTTGTGCAGCCGGATGATCCGGCTTTTGGATAGAAATAAATAACAACTGGAGATTTCCCGATATATGACGATAATTTATATGAATTTCCAAAAGCATCCTGCAATAGAAAATTAGGAGCTTTATCACCTATTTTTAATTTAACTTGTGGAAATGAACAAACAGATAAAATGATAAAGAAGAAAAACAAAATTTTAATAACTGAATTCATATCTGCTCCTTTAATCTTTTCCAATTGTTCTCGAAAAAATAAAATCTACATTCTTCAACATTTTTTTATCATCGAAGATTTCATTTATCTCTTTTTCACTTAAATATTTTTTAACTTCTTCTGAAATCAACAACTCTGTTTTCAGATGTTTATTTTTATCTGACCAAACATCCATTGCGTGAGTTTGCACAATTTTATACGCTTCTTCCCGTGTTATTCCTTTGTTTACCAGATTTAACATAATAGTTTGCGAAAAAACAAGACCACGGGTAAGTTCTATGTTCCTCAGCATATTTTCAGGATATAGAATTAAATTTTTTATAAGCTTTGTCATCAGATCAAGCATATAATCCAAAGCTATGCAACTATCGGGTACAATTATTCTCTCAACAGAAGAATGAGAAATATCCCTTTCATGCCATAGTGCAACATTTTCTATTGATGCCAAAGCATTACCCCGTAATATTCTTGCAAGCCCGGTTATTCGTTCACTAACAATCGGATTTCTTTTATGAGGCATAGCTGAAGAACCTTTCTGACCTTCAGAAAAAAATTCTTCTGCTTCAAGAACCTCTGTTCTTTGTAAATGTCTTATCTCAACAGAAATTTTTTCAAGAGTTGCACCAATGATAGAAAGAGTTGTTAAAAACTCGGCATGTCTGTCTCTTTGTATAACCTGAGTTGAAACAGGGGCAGGCTTTAATCCTAATTTCCTGCAAACATATTCTTCAACTTTAGGTGAGAGATATTCAAAAGTTCCAACTGCACCTGAAATTTGCCCGACACTAATAACATCAATTGCATTTTCAAGTCTTTTAATATTCCTTTTTGTTTCCTCATACCAGTTAGTAAATTTCAAACCCATTGTTGTTGGTTCAGCGTGAATTCCATGAGTTCTGCCTACACAAATAGTATTTTTATGTTCAACAGCTCTTTTCTTTAAAGCTTCTTTTAATTCGTTTAATCTTATAAGAAGAAGTTCACCGGCAGTTTTCATTTGATAAGAGAGGGTAGTGTCAAGAATATCGGAAGAAGTCATTCCGTAATGAATGTGTCTTGATTCCGGTCCAACGTATTCTGCAACATTAGTAAGGAAAGCGATTACATCATGCTTGGTAGTTTCTTCAATCTCTAAAATTCTTTTAATATCAAATTTTGCTTTGCTCTTAATTACTTCAAAATCTTTCTTTGGTATTTCTCCCAATTCACTTCTCGCTTCGCAGGCGAGAATTTCTATTTTGAGCCAGGTATTAAATTTAAATTCATCTTCCCAAACAGCACCCATCTCAGGAAGAGTATATCTTTGTATCATCTTTTCTCCAGGGTCATTTTCTTTGTTAGAATTTCATCATCTCTAACTATTTTTAAAGCGATCGTTTGTCCTGTTCTGAATTCCTGGAATACCCCGACTAAAGTTTGTTCATTATTAATTTTGTAATCTTCAACTTCCAAAATAATATCCCCAACTTTAAGTCCCGCTTTAGCAGCAGGAAAACCTGAAGCAACTTGAGTAATTATAACTCCGCGGGAAGTTGATAAGCCATAATATTCTGCAATTTTTTCATCAAGAGATTGAATTCTTAAACCAATATCAAAATCACGTTCAATCTTACCATTTTGCTTTAGTTCGGTTAAAATTCTTTTCAGTTTATTAACCGGGATTGCAAAACTTAATCCTATATTTCCTTGTGATACACCTCCTGTATAAATAAGCGTATTCATACCAATTACTTCACCCACACTATTTACAAGAGGTCCGCCGCTGTTTCCACCATTTATTGCTGCATCTGTCTGAAGCATATTTAAATAATATCTGTTTTCCAGCGGTTCAAGGTTCATTCCGGTTGCGCTAATAACACCAACGGTTACAGTTGGTTTATCATTTAATTCAAACAATCCAAACGGGTTGCCAAGAGCGATAACCCATTCACCAATAATAATATCATCCGAATTACCAAGAGTAACATAAGGAAGTTCATCCTCATCAATTTTAAGAAGACAAATATCTGAAACAGGATCGGAGCCAACTACTTTTGCGTCATAATGTTTTCCATTAGTCATAGTTATAGTTATTTCAGATGCATTACCTGCAACGTGATCATTTGTTAAAATATATCCATCAGGTGAAATGATAAAACCCGAACCTAATCCTTTTACCTTCTGATTATAATTACCTCTGTCTCCAAAAAATTGTCTGAAGAACGGATCATCAAAAAAAGAGCTGAAAGGATCTCTGTATTGTCTTATTTCTATTACATTAATTCCTACAACCGTGGGACTTACATTTTTTACTGTCTCTGTAATTATGTTTTGCCTGCCTGATGTAATATCCTGGTTGTTGATATCTTTTTGCTGGTAGTTTGCATGATTGAATTTGGTGTCTGAAGATTCAAAGAAAAGTGATCCCTGTTTAGCTTTATTATAAAAATAAAAAATAAAGCTAACAGATATTATCAGGACCATTGCTAAAATAAATATGTTAGTTTGTCTTTTGTTCATCTTTACCTTTTAAGGAAAATTTTTTATTGTTTAATAATTCTATAAGAGGATTTATATGTCTGGTAAAAATAATTGTCATTAATCCTGTTGAAAATAATAAAAGAGAAGAAATACTTTCAGCTTGAGGGAAAGAATATTTAACTATTCTTTCCGCAGTGCTTAATATAATTATCATTGTCGCACCGCTAGCCCAGACATTTGCAAGAATAATGTCTCTTTTCATTATGAAAATTATCACCCAAACTATGCACCATGCTATAAGAATAACCGGGAATAATAAAACTGTTCCGCCAGCGGATGTTGCAAGTCCTCTTCCTCCTTTGAATTTTAACCATGGGTTGTAACAATGACTGAAAACGGCAAAGGACAATGCAAGCGCAGGATAGATAAAATCTAATGGAAAAATTAAGAGAGATAAATAAACACTCAATAATCCTTTTAGTGCATCAATTAAAAGTACAATTACTGCAAGAATTTTTGATTTAGTCACATCAAAAGTATTCATAGCTCCAACATTACCGGAACCCTGTATAGTAATATCCACATTCCTCATTTTTTTAAGAAGCAAATATGCTGTTGGAAAAGATCCTAACAGGTATCCTATCAGAGAGATAAAGAGATATTCCATTAAATAAAAAAGATTTTGATTTAGTATAATTTACTAAAAAATAATGCGGCTGGAAATTAAAGGAAATGAAAATACCCCATAAATTTTTAGGCTTAAGTTTAATATTTATCTGGTGTGTATTTTTAATTAAGGAACATATTTGGTAAAGACGTCACAAATGCTATAAAAATAACAGCCCCAAATAATCCCGCGGTAAGTGCAAGTAAAATGTCTTTTTTCATAATTTCTCCTTTCATGTACATATTATACACTATATAATATTTCTGTAATTTGATCGAAAATTCATGTCAAAGTTAATTTTAGTTTTTAGAAGATAAAATGATTTAAGATAAACTGGTGATTTAAATAACACGAGTAGAAGTACCGATTAGATCCATCCCAATTAGAGGCGCCGGTCGGATTCGAACCGACGAATAAAGGTTTTGCAGACCTTCGCCTTAAACCACTTGGCTACAGCGCCCTATTTCACATTTATTTTATTTAAAAACTCTCTCCCTTGTCCTGACTTTAAGAATTTTTCTCTCTTTGCAGCTTCAAATTTATTTTCAAAGTTTTCAAAGTAAATTAATACAAATGGTCTTCTGTTTTTTGTAGCTGTAACTTTACCGTTGTTATGTTCTAAGATTCTTTTATCTAAATTATTTGTAAGACCAATATATTTTTTCTGATCCTTTAAACTTTTTAATATGTATACTTTATATATCATTTTCGCCTTAAACCGCTCTTGCCCGCCTAAGGCGGGTGAAGCTACAGCGCCTTATTAAAATCTCTTTTAAGAAATTACATTATAAATTATAAAATTTCTGAGCGGGAAACGGGACTCGAACCCGCGACATCAACCTTGGCAAGGTTGC
>MHAF01000133.1:2876-11230 GCA_001802865.1 Ignavibacteria bacterium RBG_16_34_14 | reverse complement strand
TTAATAAAAGTAAAACACAATCTCACTCATTATTAAAGAAAAAAGGAGAAAGGACCTGCAGGAGAATTTATGGAGATAAATATGATAAACTGATTGAAAATGTAAACTCCTTTTCTTCGGAGCTTGCAGAATGGCTTGTTGTTGAAGGATAGGAAAAGTTTTAAGCAGAAATCAACTGAATCTGAAAGAAAGAGAGATGGCTATTATTGCTATGCTTTCAGTTCTTAAATATAAGGAACAATTATATTCACATATCATTGGAGCTAATAGATTAGGAATAAAAATATCGCTTATTTCTGAACTGATTGATTCATTAATGATATTAGGAAATAATTCTAGTACTGATTTTGGAAAAAGAATTATTAACAGATTAGAACAATAAGGTTTCCAAACTTTCAAGACTTCCATTTAAGACTATTCTTTAAGTGAATCCCTTATTTAATAAAATACCTTGACTTAACTTCCTCATAACTCTATATTTGCGACTAAATTCTGGCTCTATGCTTAAAACATTAAAGAGACAAGGTTTTATTTGAGCATCCTCATTCAAACAGATAATTTAATGATAAACCTCATCTTTGGAATTATACTTGCTTTGGCAATCTCTCTTATTTCTTACAAATTAAAGCTTTTAACTACTTCAGGAATTATAACAACCTTCCTGCTTGCATTGGTTATTTACACATTCGGAACATGGCAATGGACTTTACCGATTGTAACATTTTTTGTTTTATCAAGTCTTTTATCAAAGTTTAGAAAAAGAAGAAATCCGGAAGTTGAAAAATATTTTGAAAAATTGGAACAGAGAGATCATTTACAGGTTTTAGCTAATGGAGGATTAGCGAGTGTATTGGTTACATTAAATTATTTCTATCCGTCAAAACTTTTATATATAGTTTACGTTTCGATGGTAGCAGCAGTTTGTGCAGACACCTGGTCAACAGAAATAGGAACCTCAGTTAAAACCAAAACAGTAGATATTTTATCTTTCAGAGAAATCAACCAGGGAATTTCCGGTGGGATTTCTTTACCGGGAATTTTTGCATCCTTTGCCGGTGCATTTGTGATTTCCGCAACTTCGTTGCCCTGGATAGAGTCTAATTATCAAAATAATATTATAATTATAACAGCAGCTGGATTCATCGGCAGTATTGCAGATAGCTTTCTTGGTAGTTCACTGCAGGCACAATATGAATGCAAAGTTTGTAATAGTGTAACGGAAAGAAAAATTCATTGTGGAAAAGAAGCTGATTTATTAAAAGGGAAAAGATGGATTAATAATGATGTTGTAAATTTTGGTGCAGGTATTTCAGGTGGTATTTTTTCTCTAATTATTTATGATATTATTAACGGTTAAATGAAAAAAATAGTTTTCTTAAGCTTACTTTTATTACAGATAGATCTCCTTTCCCAGGAACCTCCTGTCTTGGCTTGGCCGAGCCAAGACGGGTCAGAAATATATTCTGAAGCAATGAATGCATATAATTCTTCACTTTATTCAGAAGCATACCGATTGTTCGATAAATTCTTTTCCGAATATCAATTAAAGGATGAACTTTATGCAACTGCAAAATTTTATTCTGCTGATGCTTTGCTGAATCTGGGTGATAAAGATGCAGCAGCTGCTGGTTTTGAATATCTTGTGAATAATTTTAATACGTCTAACTTCAGGGATAAAGCACTTTATAAACTAGGGCAGCTTTATTTCGATTCGAAACAATATTCAAAAGCAAGAGCCAGATTTGAAAGACTCCTTTATGAATATCCGAACAGCGAACACTCCGGTACAACTTTATACTGGATTGGTGAATCTTATGCTGCAGAAAACAGGCTTGATGATGCAATTGATTATCTTGAAAATGCAGTTGCAAACAAAAGAAACAACAAATATGAAGATTATTCAATCTACACTTTAGCATCTATTTATGAAAGAACAGGCGATTATGAAAATGCTGTTAAATATTATGATCAGCTTCTTTCATATCATAAAGATAGCCCTCTTGCAGTTTCAGCTCAAATTAGAATTGGGCTTTGCTATTTCAAGCTTAATGATTATCAGTCTTCAATCCTCGAATTAAATAGTCCTTTGCTTTCTGATCTTCCTGATGATTTATATGCCGAAAGTCTTTACCTTCTTGCAAATTCTTATTATCGTGTTAAAGAATATGAAGATGCAGAAAAATCATATCTTGAAATTTTAGAATCCTTTCCATCTTCAGAATATATACGAGATGCTGAATATGGACTTGCCTGGACATACTTCCAGCAGGAAAAATATAATGATGCATATAAAGTTTTTCACTCTCTTTCGGATGGAGATGATAGCATCGCGGTAAAATCATTTTACTGGAAAGCCGAATCGAAAAGATATGCCGGGCAGGAAGATGAAGCTTTTAGAATTTACAGGGAGTTTGTTGAAAAATATCCCAACAGTGAACTCGTTAAGGGAGTTCAATATCAAATGGGAGTAACATACTTTAATTCTGGACAGCTTAACCAGGCAGAAAGATTAATTAAAGATGCTTTAATTTCCAATGATGAAACTTTACGTGCAAAAGCTTTTACACTTCTTGGTGAAATTGAATTAGACAGGAAGCAGTATTCTTCTGCTAAAAATAGTTTTGATGCTGCTCTCGATATTTCCCAAATCTCACCGGAACTTCGATTGAGATCTCAATTAGGACTTGGAGCTTCATATTATTACCTGGGTAACTTTAATGAAGCAATTGAAATTCTTAAGGAAGTTGAAACTGAAAATTCAAACTTCGAACCTAATAAAGTGAATTTTTATCTCGCAGAAAGTTTTTATTCTTTGGGAAAATTTTCTGATGCAGTAACCAAATACAACAATATTGATCTTGTTGAATCAGAAATTGGTGTTCAGGCTTTATATGGAAAAGGTTACAGCTATTTTAATTTAAAAGATTTTGATAACGCAGCTTATACCTTTAATGATTTTATAAAAAGATACCCAAAGGATAAGAGAATTGTTGATGCGAGATTAAGACTTGCAGACAGCTACTATGGCAGCAAGAATTATGACTCAGCAAGTAAAGTGTACAGAGAACTTTTTAATCTTGGTGGTGGAGAGATTGAAAATCCTTATGCATATTACCAGTATGCACAGGCTTTGTACAAAGCAGGAAATAGTTCGCAGGCTTTGGATGAATTCAGGAATCTCCAGCAGAAATTTCCCGATTCCGATTTTGGTGATGAATCTTTATTTACAGTTGCTTGGATTCATTTTCAGCAAGCTAATTATGCTGATGCTATTTCTTATTACAAAAATGTTTTAAGAGTTTATCCTCAGTCTCCTTTAGCACCAATGGTTTATTATTCAATAGGTGATTCATATTTCAATTCTGGTAATTATGATTCTGCAATAGTTAACTACCAGATTGTAATGGCAGAGTACCCAACCTCTAATTATGTGTTTGATGCTGTGAATGGAATTCAATACAGTTATTCTGCCGAAGGAGATTATCAGAAATCAATTTCTTTTATTGATCAGTTTATCAGCAGGAATCCAGGTTTGAATTTTTCAGACCAGATTTTCTTTAAGAAGGGAGAAATATTTTATAGTGCCCGTGATTATGAAGCAGCAAAATTAAGCTACCAGGAATTTATTTCGAACTATCCTAAAAGTAAGCTTATCCCCAACGCTTATTATTGGATTGGAAAATCTGCTCAGAATCTGAATCAGAATGAAGAAGCAATTTATAATTTTAACAGATTGTTTGAATCTTATCCGCAAAATGATGCAGCCGCTGATGCTGTTGTAGAAATGGGAAATATTTATAATGCGACCAAAAATTATGATGCTGCAATTGAAATTTATGATAAAGCATTGGATAAACTTTCTCAATCACCCCGTATGGCAGAGATTTTATTTATGAAAGGGACTACTCTTATCAACAAAGAAGATTATGCAAAAGCTTATGAGGTTTTTGATGAAGTGATTCAATATTTTGGTAAAACAATCTTTGCAGATAAATCAAAGTTTGAACTTGGGTTAATTGAGCTTGCCACAGAAAATTATTCTAATGCCGATCTTAATTTTACGGGTCTTGCTGAAACAAGGAGTGATGATCTTGGTGCAAAAGCTCAATATTATCTTGGACTTTCTTTAGTTGAGCAGGAAAAATATGAAGAAGCTATTACTGCACTTGAAAGAGTGAGATTAGTTTTTTCAGCTTATGATGAATGGCTTACAAAATCCTACCTAAAGCTTGGCGAATGTTATACAAAACTTGAACAGTTTGATAAAGCCAAAGAAATGTATAGGGCTGTTCTCTCCAAACATAGGGGAAATGTATTCGGGCAGGAAGCACAAAATAAATTGAGAGAATTGCAATGATGAAGGGTATATGGTATAAAGGTATTGGGCATAAGGAAGGAAGATATAAAGTGAAGTATTTATACCTTATACCTTATACCTTATACCTTCTTTCCTTCTTTTTAATTAATGCATCTTTAACATATTGTCAGGACAAATCTAACCCAAACGTTGAACTTCCTGATTTTATTATTACCGGGACTGATGTAATTGCGGTACAAGGTGCACAAAAAATTTCACCTGAATTTGTACCTACCATTTCAGAACAATTTTTCAAGCCTGTTTTATCTCCAGAAGAATTGGAAGTCAGGGATCTTTCTTCCCCTCTCAAAAATGATTTAAGTATTTTGGATTCACTGACCTTTTTAAGAGGAAATTTAGAATTTGGTGCTGGCATTTATTCTTTACCTGTTGCACATCTCTCATATCTTTTCCCGGTTGATGGTTTTATACTCGGTGGAAGATTTTCAGGAGAAAATCACAGAGCATATATTGATAATAGCGAAAAATATCTTATCAATGGTGGTTTAAATCTTCAATACACAACCGATCATACAAGTAATGTTCTTCCCGGAACTCAGTTTAACCTGAATGGGAATTTCGGTTCAGCTTCATTTAAGTTTTATGCTGTAAATAATCCTCCTAAAAGAACATTAAACCAGGGAAATTTTTCTTTTGGAATTTCAAACCAGTTGAACAGACAGTTTAATTTTGATTTAAGTATTAATGATGATCTGTCATCAATCGGTGAAGAAAAATATAATGAAAATATTTTAAACCTGAGAGGATTTTCAAGAGTTAATTTTTCTTTATTTAATATTAACGCTTCGGTTGAATATAAGAAACAATTTCTATCAATTGATAATACCCCTGCAAACATTCCTAATTCAGATGTTGATGATTTCTTTATGGTAAGACCAACAGGTGGATTAAATATTTCTGATGCAGTAAAAGTATCCGGAGGTATAACTTATTCTACTTCAGGTGGAAATAGTCATACTGCACCTTTTGCCGCTATATCTTTTAAGATTAATAGTTCTATTTCTTTATTCGGAGAATATTCTCCTCATGCAGAATTCCTTACAAGCAATGACTTATTAAAAACTAACAGGTATTACGAACCTCAAAACTTTTATAATTTGTTTTACAGGAAAAGAGAAGCTTTTATTGCTGCAGCAAAATTTGAATATGATAAATATTACCAGGTGAATGCAGGTATAAAATATTTTTCTTCACCTGAATATCCTTACTTTGTTGATTCTGTATCAACCGGAAAATTTATGCTTTCATCAATCCAGGCAAACGACTTTACAATTTTTGCCGATTTGTTTTTCCATCTTGGTCCTTTTGGAATTATGTATGGTGATTTTGAATTTGTAAATACAAAAGTTAAGAGCACTGATTTTGTCCCTTATCATCCTCAAATAAAAGCATCTGCATTGTATGGCTATGAATTTGATTTTGGATTAACTACGCAAATTGGTTTAACTTATGTGTCTAAAAGTTATACTGATCTTCCAAACAGAAAGAGTATTCCAGGTTATTTTGATCTTGGTTTAAAATTTTTATATAAGATAGTACCTGAATTTTTCTTTACAGTTGAATTGTCAAATCTTCTTGATGATGATATTTATTATTGGAGAGGTTATAAGGAAGCTCCTTTGGATGTTATAGCTGGGTTTAAATATATGTGGTAAAATTTTCTTAATCGTAATCATAATCTTAATTCTTCTCGATTTTAATTCGATTACGATTATGAGTAAGATTACGATTAAGTATTAAATGTGAATGAGGAAGGTTATGAATAAGGCAGAACTTATAAAAAATATTGCTGGAAGTTTGAGCATTCCGGAATCTGAACAAAAGCTTTTCTTCGAAATGCTGTTGAAGAGAAGTGCAGAAATGCTGAATCCTGGTGAGTCTTTAACGGTTTCCGGGTTAGGAAAATTTGAATACAGAAAATCTTTTAATGAAAATGAAAATGATTTAATTGTTTTTGTAACTAATGATAATGAAGAAATACCTTTTGATATTCCTGAAAAAGAAGAAGAGTCAAGCTTGAATAAATCGGTTGATTCATATTTCAGTATAAGCATTGGTAAACCGATTATTCCACTTAAAGGTTCAGATCAAAATGAATTTTTCATCCCTCATTCAGGCGATGAGTTGAAAAGATTGCTTGAGCTGAAAGTTGAGAAGTTTATAGAACAAGCATCTAAAACTGAAACCGAAGAACAAGAGACATCAGATATTGCCGATATCCGGTTTTCATTTCTCAACTGGAAAAGATCTACAGACCTGAATGAGGAGATAAACCAGATTGAACAGAGACTTGATGAATCATTCGTTTCTGAAGTTAGCGAAACTGAGAAAAGTGAAGATAAAATCGAAAATGAAATTGAATCAGAATATTTAAAAAAGGACGAAACAGTAAAGATTGAAAATAAAACTCTTGTTGAAGAAAAAACAAAAGAAACCGGCATTCCGGAAGATGTAGAAGAAGAGTTAATGGATGAAGAGATTAAAGCAAATGAGGAATTAATATCCGGAAGTCCGGAAGATGAAGAAGAATTACTGGAATCAACTGAAGAGTGGGTTGAAGATTTAATTAAAACGGAAAATGCTGGAGAAGAAATCCTTGAAAAAACAAGAATGACCACCGGTGATGAATTTACTTCTTCTATCCCGGAAAATAAGGATGAAGAAGTTCCATCGTATCGCAATGAAAAAGAAAAAATAAATGAGGATGATGATTTATCAGCAATAAGTGAAGCATTTAAATATGCAGAAGATAAAAAAGCAAGACTAGAAAGTTACAAGAAGAGATCATATGGAGGATTTATTTTTGTTGCAGTTATAATTTTTGCTACAGCAGCAGTAATTTATTTCTCATTCTATTTTAATGATTCGGAAAAAACCGATTTAACTCAACAGACTGCTGAACTAAAAAAATTCAAAACCGTAATTGAAAGATCATATGACATTCCGGTATCATATCCTTATCACGGTGGAATGTTTGCAGGAATCTACGACGCAATAAATGATGATATTCTTACTCCCATTATAGTTGAAAATCAATCTTCGGAACAGAATACTAAAATTGCCAGTAACAGCATAAGATCTGTTTTACCATCAAACAGGGTAAAGGATTATATCTATCAATATATTGACGGAACATTTGCAGTGCAGGTCTCATCCTGGAAATCAAAAACAGTTGCTCTTTCTGAAACTCAAAAACTATTGGATAAAGGTTATAATGCTTTCATTGAAGAAACCGGATTATCAGGCGTAACTTATTACCGTGTAAGAGTTGGCGGTTTTAAATCTTTAACCGAAGCAGAAGATTTTTCTAGAAAATAAAATTATATAATTAATAGAGGTTATGAGTTATGAATTTATTCTCAATGTTTCTTAAAGGTGGCATTGTTATGTGGCCTATTCTTTTATGTTCAATAATAGGTCTGACAGTTATTATTGACAGGTATATTGTTTTACGAAAAGCTAAGATAAATATTCCAGCATTTATGGTGAGAATAAGAGGAATGATTAAAAAGAAAGATATTTCTGGTGCAATAAGTCATTGTATGGAAGAAAAATCCCCTGTAGCAAATATTGTAAGGAAAGGATTGAAGAAATACAGACTTGGTCATGAGAGAGTAAAGGAAGCAATTGAAAATGCAGGCAGCCAGGAAATAAGCAAGCTTGAAAAAGGTTTGACTGTTCTGGCAACTGTAGCAGGTATTGCACCGCTTTTAGGTTTCCTTGGAACAGTTACAGGTATGATCTCAGCATTTATGACCATACAGGATCTTCAGGGCCAGGCTAACCCTGCTGATCTTGCAGGTGGTATCTGGGAAGCATTAATCACTACTGCTTTTGGTTTAATAGTAGGTATTCCGGCTTTAGCTTTTTACAACTATTTCCTTTCTGCAGTAAAGAAAACAGTTGGTGAAATGGAGACAGTTGCAAATGATGTTGTAGATGTTGTACAAGATAGTTCTACCCATACAACTGATGT
>MHAF01000133.1:2348-2595 GCA_001802865.1 Ignavibacteria bacterium RBG_16_34_14 | reverse complement strand
TAAGCATTGATCAATTGCCGGCTAAGCTTAATATTATGAAGGGCACGAGTATGGAAGATAATCTTATCATCCGTGCAGATAGAACAGTTGCTGTGGAGCTTGTAATTAAAGTGATTGATGCTGCACGAACATCAGGTATAGATAAATTTACAATCGAAACAGAAAGAGAAAGATTGTAGTAAAGATTAAAAGATTAAAAAATAAAAAGATTAAAAGATTAAAAGATTACTAATGATCAACACTGAAG
>MHAF01000133.1:0-2246 GCA_001802865.1 Ignavibacteria bacterium RBG_16_34_14 | reverse complement strand
CCTATAAAGGATTATGTTGAACTATCGTTTGGCGTTTCCGGTGGGCCTGGCTCATCGGGGAATATTGGATCGCAAATAATTGAAGTTGAGGAACTATCCAAACCTGAAGAGAAAAATGAAACCGTAGATAAAAGTAAAGAAGTTAAAGAAGTGGAATTGCCCAAAGCTAAAAATACCTCTGAGGAGAATATTATTAAGCCTGCTGATAAAATGAAAGAGAAAACCACCACTTCTAAAACTGAATCAAAAGAAAAAACAGAAGATAATGTAACTACAGAAGGACAAGGAAATTTAGCTCAAGGAGAAGGGAGTTTTGGATTTGACATTGAATGGGGTGGCAAAGGAACAAGAAAAATATATAGTTACAGAATCCCTTCATACCCTGAAGGTGTTCAGAAAGAAGTTGATATAAGATTAAGATTTACAATACTTCCGGACGGAACCATAGGCACAATTATCCCCCAGACAAAAGCAGACACCAAACTTGAAAATGCTGCGATCAATTCTTTAAGACAGTGGAGATTTGAACCTTTATCCCAAAATCAAAAGCAGGCCGAACAAACCGCAATTATTGTCTTTCCTTACAGGCTGCAATAAGCCTAATTATAAATTAAAAATTTCCCCGAACTTGAACTCTATTTTGGTAGTGGTACATTTTGGATGATTTAAAATTAACTCTAAAAATATAACCTTTCTATTGCATTAATAAACCTTCGATATTATCTGTATTAGCATTGTGGTTTATTTTTTCAGTTTTCCCTGCCATTTTTGTACTTCTATCCAAAAGGTATGCAGTCCAAGCAAGAATAAGTTGGACTTTGAATCCATCAGTCACTTCGTTGCACACCCGCAATGGAATTGGGTATTACAAAGCATTTATGGAATTGAAGATTTATTAGAAATATCAGAAAGAAGAAAGGTAGCCTAAAGGATTAAGTTCTAAAACACACTTTTACTATTAAGTAATTGTTACATCAAAATTATAGTAAAAAACAAACATTTTAGGGCATTCCTTTTGTTTAGAAACAAATCAGAGACAACAAATGTCATAGAAGAAAAACAAAATAATAACTAAATTTACTATCAAATATTGTTTGACTTTTCAAGGGAAAATGTGTTACTTCTAATAGGTGAAATAAAAAGATCTATCCTTGAACCGGGCAAACAGAAAAATAATCTAATCAAGAACAACAAAAACAAAGAGCCCTTATAGATTGTATTTTAAGACAATGAAAGAAGGGATAACAAAATGAAAGATATATTTATAATATTAACAATGATATTTTCTAAAGAAGATGATCAATGGGTTGGATTATGTGAAGAATTAGGTGTATCCCAATTTGGAGATTCTTATGAAGAAGCTAAAGAGCATTTAAATGAGGCGGTTTTATTACATTTAAATACTTTAGAAGATTTGGGAGAGAGTGAAAGATTTTTTAAGGAAAATAATATTAAAGTTTATCATGCTGATGATGAGGAAATTACCACAAGACAAACAAGGTTCGCTCCAAATACTGCTCGTGTAGAACAATATAAACACAGTTTACAATATACTGAGCAACATTCTTTTGTCTGATTTACCAGCTATATCGGGGAAGCAGCTAATCAAATTACTTCTTTTAGATGGGTGGATAGAAAAACGAAAAGCACCTCACGGTATAGCTTTGTATAAAAGAATTGGTAATAGACATATTGTTACTACTGTCCCAGACAAGAAAAAATCCCTTCCAGATGGTACTCTCCATGCTATTTTAGGTATGAAACAAACTCAATTAGGCAGAAATGGTTTACTAAAACTAATTGAGAAACAAGGTATGCCCTCAAACGAATAATGTACCGCTACCCTGTTTTCTATCTCCCATTATCTATTTCTCGTTATCATCTTTAGCTTCTTTATAGTAGATTCTGTAAAAGAAAAATTCCGTAATTGATAATAGAGTTAAAGAGAAAGTATCCCTGTTAAACTGGATTCCAAATCCTTTCTCATCCATAAAAATTTTTGCTATTACTGTGGCAATTGTCCAGCCGACTGAAAATAAAATTCCTATTAAAACAAGATTAAGGAAAGCCCCTTTTAGATTTTCATTCTGCCATTTTTTTGTAAAGATGTAGAGAGCAAAGAAGAGATGTGCAAAGAAGATAAAAGCTGTTATCATAGACTTATTATAGATTCCTCACGTAAATAAAAGAATTCTTTTCGTAAAAAATTTCAGCTATAAAAATATAGGTATAGGGTATATGGTATA
>MHAF01000132.1:1969-19974 GCA_001802865.1 Ignavibacteria bacterium RBG_16_34_14 | reverse complement strand
CGAAGGTGTGTCATGTCAAAAGAGATAACGGAAATTCAAAAAAAAATTCTTGATTTTCTAATAGAGCAAAAAACCGGCAGAGGCTTTCCGCCAACTCTTGCGGATATTGCGCAGCATTTTGGCTACAGGAACCGGGCAACAGTCCAGCAGCATTTGCAGGCTCTTGATAGAAAAGGATTTATTAAAAAGAATCCGAAACTCTCAAGAGGAATTGAGCTTACACTTGAGGATAAATTTTTTATACCTCGCCCGGTTTTAGGTGAAGTTGCAGCAGGCAACCCTCTTACTATTTATCCAGATGCAATTGATACTGTTTCACTTCCATCCATCGCAAGAATGCCGAAAGATTCTTTTCTTTTAAGAGTGAAAGGAAACAGTCTGAAGGATGCATATATCTTTAACGGAGACATTATAATTGTGAATCCCAACCTTGAGCCGCGCAACGGACAGATAGTCGCTGCCATTCTTGATGATGCAGCAGTCGTTAAAAGATTTTATAAAAAGAAAAACGAAATTGAACTTCTTTCTGAAAACCCGGAATTCAAACCGATAGTGATAGATAAAAAATACCCATCATTCAGGATTGTGGGAATTGTTGTTGGCGTTTACAGAAGTATGGATAAGAAAGCAGGATAGAAAAATTATTATATTTAATTATAAAATTAAAAATTATGGAGGCATAAAATGAACTTAAATCCAAATAGTATTGAGGCTTTTGATGATGGATTATATATTTCAGAAGTTGGACCTTGGGCGGAAAATAAATATGAAATTTTGCATCACTATAGTCACATGTTTTCAACAGGTATGAAAAATCTTTTCAATCAAAGAATCTATATAGATTTATTTTCTTCGGCAGGAATTGCCAACATTCGAAATTCAAATAGATTTGTTTTAACTTCTTCACTTATTGCACTAAATCTTCCTGATCCATATGATCATTATGTTTATTGTGATATAGATGAAAAATGCATTTCAGCATTATCACAAAGAGTTGAAAGATATTTCCCCGGCAAAAAAGCAAATTATATTAAAGGAGATTGTAATGAAAAAGTGAATGAAATATTATCTTTTTTACCTAAACCTTCGAAGTCGAATACAGTATTAACTTTTTGTGTCGTTGATCCTTATAATCTAGGAATCAACTTTAACACAATGAGAACATTAAATAAATACCGTATGGATTTTCTCGTTCTCCTATCCTGGATGGATGCCAATAGAAATGAGTATATTTATATCAAACCTGAAGAAAAACGAATTGATGACTTTTTGGGTGATATTGAGTGGAGGAAGAAATGGATAGCGCTGAAAAAGGAGAATTATGATTTCCGAAAGTTTTTAGCTGAAGAGTTTGTGAATCGGATGATGACCTTAGGATATCCTGATACAGCTTTTAAAACAATGTTTGAAATCAGATCAACAGCAAAAAATTTATCTCTATATCATTTAGCTTTCTTTTCGAAAGATCAAAAAGGATATAAATTTTGGAATGATGCCAGATTCGGTGGACCAAGTCAAACTTCTTTTAGATTTGAGGAATAACAATGGCTAATAAATCAAGTATAGAATGGACAGAATCAACCTGGAATCCAGTTACTGGCTGCAACAAAATTAGCCCGGGTTGTAAAAATTGTTATGCTGAAAGAATGGCTAAGAGACTTCAGAGAATAGGAGTTGAACGATACAAGAATGCATTTGAGCTGACGATGCATCCCGATGTATTAGAAGTTCCTCTTTCATGGAAAACACCGAAAGCAATTTTTGTAAATTCGATGAGCGATCTCTTTCATGAAAAGATACCTTTAACTTTTATTCAGGATACATTTGATGTTATGAGAAAGGCTCATTGGCATACCTTTCAGATACTCACAAAAAGATCGGAAAGATTAAAGTTGCTTGCACCCGTGATAGAATGGCCTAAAAATGTTTGGATGGGTGTAAGTGTGGAATCGCAGAAGTACATTAATCGAATAGATGATTTGAGGACAGTGCCTTCGGCAGTAAGATTTCTTTCAGTAGAACCATTGCTCAACAGAATTGATAAAATGGACTTGAGAAATATTGATTGGGTAATCGTTGGAGGAGAATCGGGACCAAAAGCCCGCAGGTTAGAACAGGAATGGGTAATACATATAAAAAATATTTGTGAAAAACATGGAGTTCCTTTCTTCTTTAAGCAATGGGGTGGTACGAGAAAGCACAAAACCGGAAGAAGTTTATTAGGCAGAACATGGGATAATATGCCTATACCAAAAAATCCACGAAGAAGAAGAGCTTCTTTAAAATACTAAGTTCTATTTAACTGCACCGGAAAACCCTACGCCAATATTTTAAATTCTCTTACAGAAATGCTTGCAAATATCTCTTCTAAAGATTTAGATCTCTTATACAACTATAACGTCTCCCCTCTTCCCATACATCTTTACCAAAATATTCCGCGGGAGGAGAAGGGAATCCCGTTTGATATTTTCAATTATGAATTTCTTTTTAATGATTCTGAAACTGTCAGCTTAATCAGGAATGGTTTAACTATTGGCTGCTTTTATATAGAATCTCCCGGGATGCGTTCGCTGCTGAAGAGACTTGATGTTTCAACCTTTGAAATGCTTACTGCGGCAAGCTCAATAATTCGTCCCGGCGTTGCAGAAAGCGGAATGATGCAGGAATTTATTGCACGCCATAAAGATCCCTCAAGAAGAAAATATCTTCTCCCAAAAATGGAAGAAGTACTTGGAGAAACTTACGGTGTTATGATTTACCAGGAAGATGTAATAAAAGTAGCCCACCACATTGCAGGCTTAACTCTTGAAGAAGCCGACGTTCTGAGAAGGGCGATGAGCGGAAAAATGCGTTCTCACCAGGCAATGCAATTAATAATAAACAGATTTTTTGAATCGTGTAACGCAAAAAAAATATCTCCCGAAATATCAAAAGAGTTGTGGCGGCAGATAGAATCTTTTGCAGGATATTCCTTCTGCAAAGCACACAGTGCAAGCTTTGCTTTGCTTTCTTACCAGGTTGCTTATTTAAAGACTCACTTCCCTGCTGAGTTTATAGCGTGTGTGCTGAACAATGGCGGCGGCTTTTATTCAAGTGCTGTTTATGTACAGGAAGCAAAACGTATCGGAATAAAAGTTCTTCTTCCCTGTATAAATGAAAGCGAGTTTGGGTATAGAGGAAAGAATAAAGAGATACGCATCGGGCTTATGGCTGTAAAACATCTTTCTTCCACATCTATACAAACAATACTTGAGCAGACGAAAAAATATGGTAAGTATGTTTCTCTCGCTGATTTTATTGTAAGAACAAAGCTGGGAATAAAAGAAACTCAACTGCTTATAAAATGCGGCGCAATGGATTGTTTTAGAGAAACACGCTGCACTCTCTTAAGGTTAGCAGATGTTTACTTCAATAAATTTAAAATGCTGGAAGAAGGATACAACGATCTTTTTATGAACGTCCGCCTTTGGCGGATTGAACTTGAGAAAGCCGTAGTTACAAAAAAAGATTTTTCAATTGAAGAAAAATGTATTGCTGAATATGAATCTTTTGACTATATGGTTACAAAACATCCGCTGGAGTTTTTTACTGAATACAATGAAAAATTCTCTTTAATTCCTTCAGAGCAAATGACAAAATACCCCGGCAGAAAAATTAAAATGATCGGCTGGTATATGTCATCTAAAAGAATAAGGACTAAAAAGGGAGATATAATGAAGTTCCTGTCTCTCGAAGATTTAACCGGCACCTATGAAGCCGTGATCTTTCCCCGTGCTTATTCAAGAGTTGCCGAAAAAACTCTTGCAATGGGACCATACATAGTTGAAGGAAGAGTTGATGCTGAAAATTCTAATAACATAATAGTTGAAAATCTTGAAATACTTTCCAACGAAAAAGTTAAGCTTGAATCCTACAATGACAGTGCCGAAAAATATTATGTCCCAAATGATGAAGGTTTAAAGGAAGCAGATATTTATTATTCAACTTCGCTGAATGTGGAGAAACTTAGAACTGCTTATGCAGGGTAATTTATGATTCCTCTCCACATCCACTCCAATTATTCTTTGCTTGAAGGTGTTATAACCTTAGATGAAATAATCGAGAAGGCAGTAAACTATCAGCTTGGTGCTGTTGCTCTTACAGATACAAACGGAATGTACGGACTTATTTCTTTCTACAAAAAAGCAAAAGAGAAAGGAATAAAACCAATCTTAGGCACTTATATAGATGAACCCGACAACCTGCCTGACAGCGGCCGTCATTCTGAATTGACCGAAGGTCATCTTGAACCTGTCTTGCCGGCAGGCAGGTTTATTTCAGGATCTAAGGGTGTGAGTGGTTATAAAGAGACCCTGAAACAAGTTCAGGGTGACACGAAGAAAATCTACGCTCTTTTTCTCGCAAAAAATTTTGATGGATATTCGGACATCTGTAGGATAATTACAGCAAGAAAACTAAAAGATGATTTCTCTTTATTCAGACTTTTGCAGAATGAATTCCCAAATCTCTTTATCTTAACTAATTCGATTGAACTTCTTCAAAGCATTCCTCCCTATCAAAATATTTATGCTGAATTAATCATAACTGATTCACATAAATTCAATTCAAGAAAATTATTTGAAGCAGCTAAAGCAAAAAATATTAAGTATGTAATTACAAACCCGGTTTATTTTTCAGAACCAGAAGATCACCTGCTTCACAGGGTTGTTACTGCAATAAAAAACAGGGATACCTTTGAAAACCTTGCTGAAGATTCACTTGTAGATAAAGAATTTTACTTTAAGCCTCCCTCTTCATTTAATCATCCCGCCTTGCGGGATAAAATACCTGAAGCATTTGCAAACATAAATTTTATTGCAAATGAGTGTAATGTTGATCTTGGTTTAGGTAAATATAAAATACCTGATTTTCCTGAAGAAAAAAATTCTTACTCAACATTATGGCAATACGCATGTGAAGGTCTTGAGAAAAGATACGGCAAAGCAGCAGCCAGTATTAAAAGCAGACTTGAAGAAGAGCTGCAGGTTATAGATGAGCTGAAACTTGCAGATTATTTTCTAATCGTTAACGATATTTTCCTTGAAGCAAAAAGAAGAGGGATGATGACTCTTACCAGAGGCTCCGCAGCAAACAGCCTTGTTTGTTACTGCCTCGGTTTAACAGAAGTTGACCCTGTAAGACATAATTTTTATTTCACAAGATTTCTAAACAAGAGCCGTTCTTCTTTACCTGATATTGATATTGATTTCAGCTGGAAAGAGAGAGATGAAATTGTGCAGTATGTTTTTAAAAAATATGGATACAGCAGAGTTGCTTTCATCTCAACACACGTTACTATAAAAGCACGTTCAGCATTCAGAGAAACAGCAAAAGTATTCGGGTTTTCCGATGAGGAAATTTCCAAACTCAGCAAATACATTCCCTGGACGGATGCAAGAAATCTTCCGGATATTTCCAAACGTTTCCCGGAATCAAGATCACTTAATTTTGATGATGAGCCATGGAAAAGCATAATTAATATTGCAACAAGACTTGCAAATTTTCCGCGGCATCTAAGCATTCATCCGGGAGGAATAGTTATTACTCCTTTGCCAATTACAACTTATACCGCACTTGAGTACGCAAAGAATAAAGGAGTAGGTTTAATTATTACACAGCCTGATATGTACGGAGTAGAAGATCTTGGCCTTGTAAAAATAGATTTGCTGAGCCAGAGATCATTGGGAGTGCTGAGAGATTCAATTCAGCAGATAAAAGATAACAGTTATTTTGTTCCTCAGCCAGGCTTACTGGAGCAGCAGCATGTTTAATCCAACTGCTACAAGTATTATAGGTATTCTGAAAAATCTTAGTTGATCCATACCTGAATGATCTACAACAGGTGGGGCAAATAAATCTCTGCCTCTTGTTACATTCATAAACATTTCCCTGGTATTGTAAAATATAACGCCGCTTAAAAGAGTGCTGAGAGCTGCTTTAAGCCAGTTAATTTTGCCATCATCATAAGAATAAAGAGCAATGTTAAATCCAAGACCAACTGAACTTATATTAGATAAAAACTGGTATCTGTGCCAGGCATTGTTATATTTTTCGCTTGAAGGATCTCTTCTTATTCCCCTGTATTTATCTTCTAATTTCATTCCTTCTTTTGTACCGTCAAGGGCGCCAAAAACAAATGCGCTGGTTACATAATAGATGGGCGAAGTTTGTGCATGTAAAGAGGATATGAGAAAAAATAATACACAGATTAAACTAAATACTTTTAGCATAGTAGTCCCTTAAAAAATTATTATTCAGGATGTTTTATTAATGACTCACTTCAATATCACCAGATAATAAAATTGCCTCTCTACTAAACTGATGATTCTTTTTCTTTTATATTACCCTCAAGATAAACACTGTGTGTCTATCTTAATGTTGTTACAATCAAGTATCAGTCCGATGATTTTGTGTGGAAAAATATAGCATTTGGATACTTTTACAAACTATCATGTTTCATTATTAAATATCTGTAAATATCTATGTTTTATATTGGTACAGCAGGATGGTCCTACAAAGATTGGGTACCATCATTTTATCCAAAGCAGCAATCCGGCAGCTTTGACTGGCTTCAGTTTTATGCACATTATTTTAATTGTGTCGAAGTCAACTCAACGTATTACACTTACTTAAGTCCAAAAGTAATTGAAGGATGGATAAGAAAGGTCGAGGACACAGAAGATTTTATTTTTAATATAAAGCTTCACCAGGATTTTACACACAAAAGAATCTTTGATGAACAAAATATTAAGGCTGTGAGATACAATCTTGATTTGCTGAGAAAAGCAGAAAGGCTGGGTGGACTGCTTATACAGTTTCCTTATTCTTTTTCTTTTGATGAAATCTCAATTGCTCATATAAGAAAGCTCAGGGATATTTTTTCAGATATTAATTGCTTTGTGGAAGTGCGGCATTCAGGCTGGAGGAATAAAAGAGCATATGATTTCTTCATAGAATTGGATTTAACTTTCTGCACAATTGATCAGCCGCAGGTTGGACAGGCTATACCATTTGAACCTATCATAACAAATGATAAAGCATATATTCGTTTTCACGGAAGGAATGTTGAAGCATGGAAAAAATCAATCGGCAATTTCGGTCAGCCGCAAACGTATGAAGAGCAGAGCTCAAGATATAAATACCTTTATACGCCGGGAGAACTGATAGAGATTATGCAAGTAATAAAACCCCTTGAGAAAAAAGTAAAAGAGATTCATATAATTTTGAACAACCATCCGCAGGGAGATGCTGTAGCAAATGCATTTGAACTTATTCATCTGCTTGAAGAAAAAGATAAAGTGAATATGCCGAATACGATTGTTAGGGCTTATAAAAGATTGGAAGAGATAGTAGTTAACTAAAATGTCATACTTCGACTTTGCTCAGTATGACGTCCCTTTAGTCTAAGTAAATTGAAAAAATAACAAGTCACCCTGAGCGGAGTCGAAAGGGTGACGGGACTAAATGATAATCAATGAAACAAAGCTGAATTTACATTTTAAAATGTTCCGATGGAAGTTATTATACAGGATGTACAACTAATCTTGAACAGAGAATTCAGGAACATAATTTTAAGAAGTATGATAATTATACTTCAACAAGATTACCGGTTGAATTGGTTTACTCTCAACTTTTTACAGATATAAATGATGCCATTAATGTCGAAAGGCAAATTAAAGGTTGGAGTAGAAGAAAGAAAAAAGCTTTAATTAATGGTGATTTTGATTTATTGCATAGTTTAGCAGAATGTAAAAATGAAAGTAATTACAAAAATAAAAAATCTTAAACCTATCTTGTCATACTTCGACTTTGCTCAGTATGACGACGACCTGCTTAATACAACACATGTCAACGTCATAATAAGTCGAAGGATATGCCACTCATTCACTATCGAATGACATCTTAATTCATTGGTAGATGACAACAAATGACAATTGAATGACTATAAATGACTAATAACCAATTACTAATGACTAACAAATGCGTACAATATTTCATTTAGACCTTGATGCGTTCTTCGTAGAGGTTGAACGAATACTTGATCCTTCTCTAAAAGGAAAGCCTGTTATTGTTGGTGGCGATCCGAAATATGGCAGAGGTGTTGTTGCTGCCTGCTCTTATGAAGCAAGAGCTTATGGACTTCACTCTGCAATGCCGATAAGAACTGCTTACAGACTTTGCCCTCACGGAATTTACATTCACGGAAGCCACGGTGAATACTCACACTTTTCCAAGGCTGTAAAAAGAATACTTGAACAATACGCTCCGCTTGTTGAACAAGCTTCTGTTGATGAATTCTATATGGATTTTACGGGCTGTCAGAATGTTTACGGTTCACTCTTTGCTTTTGCTTCTTTTCTTCAAAAGGAAATCTGGGAAAAGCTTTCTCTCCCCTGCTCAATCGGGATTGGCAGCAATAAGACAATTGCCAAGATCGGCTCTGACTGCCTGAAGCCATGTGGTATAACTTATATTCTGCCCGGGATGGAAAAAGAATTCCTTGCACCAATGCCTGTTGAAACAATTCCCGGTGTTGGAAAAGTTACACTAAAGGATTTTCACTCAAAAGGAATTTACAGGATTGGCGATATTACAAAACTTCCACAGGACTATTTCTCTGCAGCTTTTGGTAAATATGGAATTGATCTTTACAGGAAAGCCTGCGGGCAAGGAAGCGAGTATTTAACAATTGAACGGGAACAAAAAAGCATTTCACACGAAAGAACTTTTAGTGATGTTACAAGCAAAGATTTCCTAAAAGAAAAACTCTTTTATCTTACCGGAAAAGTCTGCCAGGAAATGAGAGATGTGGGCTGGCTGGCTTCAACAGTAAATATAAAGCTGAGATATTCTGATTTTCAAACACTCACACGAATGAAAGCTGTAAAACCAACTGATGATGATAAAATAGTTTTCGATACAGCATGGTCTTTAATAAAAAAAGCATATACAAGAAGAGTTGCAGTAAGATTAATTGGAGTAAGACTTACAAATTTTTCTCCCTATTCAGAGCAGGAATTTCTTTTTGAAGATTATGAAATAAAGCGGGAGAAAATGTTAAGAGCCGTTACAAGACTAAGAGACAAATATGGCTACTCAATTATTGGTTTTAGTGGAGCTTAGAAATCCTTCGTGGTTAACAAACTGTTTTTCGCAGGTTAAACCACAAGGGTTTCTAAAAATTTTTATTTCAGCAATATCATCTTTTTAATTGATGTAAAGTTATCAGTTTCAAGCTTGTAGAAATAGGTTCCACTGGCAAATTCGTTAGCATCGAATTCCACTTCATAATTTCCAGCCGGTTTTTGTTCATTAACCAGATTTGCTACTTCATTTCCAAGGATATCATAAACCTTTAATGTAATAAATCCCCCTGCTTCGCTTTCCCCCTTTAATAAAGGGGGATTAAGGGGGATTCTATATTCTATTTTTGTTGTTGGGTTAAAAGGATTAGGATAATTCTGAGATAAAACAAATTCATCCGGAACAGAATTGAAGTTTACTTCAATAATATTTGAATACTCAAATGAACCATCAAAATCAACTTGTTTCAATCTATATGATATTAAACCCGAAGACAGCTCATTTAAATTATCAATAAATAAATATGATTGTGCCTGAGTAGAAGTGCTATGACCTTCAACAAAACCAATTGTTATCCATTCCCCATCTGTTTTTCTTTCAACTTCAAAACCTAAATTGTTTGTTTCAGAAGCAGTCTCCCAATTCAGAGTAACTTTGTTATTATCAATTTCTGAAGTAAAGGAAATCAATTCAACAGGAACAGTTGCTGTATATTTCAATAATGTTGAATGATTCCCGGCAGCCCAACCAATATTTCCATCTACAAAACTAAGAGACAATAAATTTTCTGTTGTTCCACTATTTTCAGGTGACCAATCAATTCCGCCATTGCTTGTATATAAAATCGTCCCTGAATTTCCTACGGTCCAACCATTATTTACATCAGAGAATATAACCTGGTTTAAAGTATTTGTAGTTTCATTTATCTGAGCAAACCAATCTATTCCACTATTAGTTGTTTTAAGAATTACTCCATTGCTGCCTACTGCATAAACTATATTTTGATTAACAGAAAAAATCGACTTCAATTGATTAGAAACATTTATCTGAGAAAACCAATTTGTTCCACCATCGGTTGTTTTAAAGATTGTACCTTCATTTCCTGCTATCCAACCAATTTGATTATCAATAAAATGAACACTATTTAATCTTTGTGCCGTACCTGTAGTTTGATAGTTCCAGTTATTACCACCATCAGTTGTAAATAAAATTAATCCATCACCACCAACAACCCAACCATTTTGTGTATCTGTAAAATGAATATCATAAAAAACATCATCTCCGCTATACCATTGCCAGGTCCACATATACCCGCCATCAGCAGTATTTGCAATTACTCCATCCCAGCCAGCAAACCATCCATTATTTTCATCAATGAAAAATATATCATTAACTAAATCACCCCATTCAAAAGTTTTTAGTAATTCCCAGTTTTTTCCACCATCAGAAGTTTTCCAAATATTTCCAAAACTTCCCCAGCTATTATCTTCATCAGAGTCCACACACCAGCCATTCTGCGAATCAATAAAATGAATTGATTTTATGTTAGTCTGTTCTCCAAAGAAAGAGAAAATCTTAAAATCACCATTACTATTAGTTCTCATCAGCTTTGAATTTTCACCAATTGCCCATCCGGAATTAGAACCAGTGAAGTAGAAAGAATTTATTGCTGTAAATTCAGGGACAAAATAATTTTCAAATGTTGCACCGCCATCAGTGGTTTTCCCATACATACTAAAATTCGGGTATTGACGTTCAGCAGCGGCAACCCAACCTTCGTTGGCACTTAAGAAAAAAATATCTTTGACGTTCCCATCACTACTACTACTTTTAAATAGCCATGTATTACCGCCATCTGTAGTCCTTCTGAATGGATAATATAAATCCTCGCCTCCCATCCATCCATGTTGATTATCTAAAAAGAAAATTACCTGCGGACTGCTGCAGCAATCTTCATATATCAGATTCCAGTTCTTTCCACTATCAGTGGTTTTATATAATTTACCATTCGTATCGTCAAACCCGGTTATTTCATCGGTAAAAGAAATAGTGTTGGTGCTTAAGGCAGGTTTTTGAATCCAGGTTTCTCCGCCATCAGTTGTTTTAAGACAAAAGGATACAACACTTCTGAAATCTACAGATAATCCTGTAACTGCTCCATTAGTTTTATAAGTTATTTCTCTCAACCAAGTCCCTCTTCCATTATCTTTTGTAACCCAGATGTTTCCATTATCTTCTGATTTAAGTTCTAATATCTTGTTTGTTGTGAAATCAAATATTTCGGCAACCAATTCATTTTTTTTATTATAATAAACTGTATCAAACCAGCTTTTGTCTTCATTAGTATTTGTTATCCAGCTTTTGCCATTATCAATTGTAGTAAAGTTCATTCCTCTTTCGCCAGTGCTATACCCACCAACTATGTATCCAACATTTTCATTAAAGAATTTTACATAACCCAAAGCGGAATTAGCAGGTTGACCAGTATTCAATTGAGTCCAGTTATTTCCACCATCTGTAGTTTTAAGAAGAGTGTTATCATTACCAACTACCCATCCGGTCTGAGAATCAATAAATGAAACTGATCTAAGATATGAAGTTGAACCAGTATTTAATGATATCCAATCTTCACCTCTGTTAGTTGTTTTTAAGATTAACCCTTCTGTGCACAAAACCCATCCTGTGTTGTTATCAATAAACTGCATTGAATTCATTGACACACCGGAAGGTAAAGGGGAAATACTCATCCATTGAGAAAATGAAATGTTAGAGACAAGAAGTGATAAAACTACAACGAAAATCTTTTTCATATGACTCTACTACCTTATGCTTTTAATTTAAGAAATACTTTTTCGTGATTCGCATTGGTATTAGAGAAAATAATGCCAGTGAATTGAGGATAATGAATAATTGTTAATATTGATTTATCTTTCTTCAAAGTTGTGGAAAATACTTAATTTTTTCAGGGAAAGACTTAGACATTTCGCAGAAGCATATCATTTAAAGTCTTAGAAATGTATTTTGGATAAAAAATTATTGCCTCAGTATTGAACAATTTTTAACTAAGTTTATTAAAAATATACAGTATAGATATTAAACGATTGATAAACATATAACATCATTTTCTAAATGAATTATGCAATAAAATGAACTCATCTTTAAGTTTTAAGAATTAATATGTACTAATTTTCCCTTAAAAATATTATTCCTATATTTGAATCAAACATTTAGCAAATATCACCAGTTCTCAACTCTGGAGAGGTGGGTGAGTGGCTGAAACCAACGGTTTGCTAAACCGTCGTACTGGGTAAACCGGTACCGAGGGTTCGAATCCCTCCCTCTCCGCTCCTTTAAAATAAGTTATCCTTCTTTATTTATGAGCATATTCAGAAGTTTATTTCTCTGGATTTCAAATAATAAATCTTTAAGAAAGAATCTTCCCAACTTTTTCTTCGTTAAAAAAGCTGTTAAGAGATTTATGCCCGGAGAAAATTTAAACGATGCGATTGAAGCAGCTAAAAAATTACAAAAGCCAAAACTTGGTACAGTGTTTACTTATCTCGGCGAAAATCTCACCAATATTTCTGAAGCTGAATTTGTTAAAGATCATTATAAAGAAGTCCTGAAAAGAATTTCAAATGAGAATCTGAATTCGGAAATTTCCCTTAAACTTACCCAGCTTGGGCTTGATCTCTCTTTTGAAAAAGCAATTTTATTTTTTGAACAAATTGCTGCTTTAGCTAAAGAGCTAAATAATTTTGTATGGATTGATATGGAGGGAAGCAATTATACTCAGGCAACAATAGATTTTTATAATGAGGTTCATAAAAAATTTACTAATACAGGTTTATGCCTTCAGGCTTACTTAATGCGAACTAAATATGATATTGAAAATAATTTGGATTATAATTCATCAATAAGGCTTGTTAAAGGAGCTTATAAAGAATCTCCAGAGATTGCTTTTCAGAAAAAATCTGATGTTGATAAAAATTATATATCAATAGCGAAAATGCTCTTACAACAATCTCAAACTTCCAGAAGAAGAATAGTATTTGGTACACACGATTTAAAAATCATAAATCATATTAAGCAAACTGCTTTTAAATTAAATACTAATGAACTGGAATTACATCTTCTTTATGGAATTCAGACATCGGAGCAGATTAAAATGGCAAATGAAGGCCTTAATGTAAAAACTTTAATAAGTTATGGTAAAGCATGGTTTCCCTGGTATATGAGAAGGCTTGCTGAAAGACCAGCTAATGTTTGGTTTGTATTAAAAAATATCTTTTCAGGCTGATTTATTTTTACTGCTTTTTAAATTCAATCCCTTAAAGTTAATCTCAAACTTTGTACCTGTTTGATTAGTTAATATTATTTCCCCATCTAACTGAATTACTAATGAACTTACAAGCTGAAGACCAAGAGTATTTGTACTTTTCATATCAAAATTTTCCGGCAAACCAATTCCATCATCAGAAATAATCATTTGAAATTTTTCACCGATGAATTTTATAAGGCTTACAGTAATTTTCCCTCTCCTTTCATCCGGGAAAGCATATTTAAGAGAGTTTGAAACTAATTCGTTAATGATTAATCCAAGAGGGATTGCAGTATCGGTATTTATAAAGATGTCAGAAATATTGATCTCAGAATTTATACGGTTGTCAGTTCTGTATGATCTCATCAGATTATTAACAAGCTCGATTACATAATCTCTTATATTCAAGCTTGATAAGGACTCATTCTGGTATAATTTTTCATGAATGAGTGCCATTGATCTTACTCGGTTCCGGCTCTCTTCAAAAATTGCAAGTGATTTTTTATCGGTTATATAATTCGTCTGCAGATTAAGCATACTTGAAATTATCTGGAGATTATTCTTAACACGATGATGTATTTCCCGTAATAAAACTTCTTTTTCTTTTAGAGAAGATTCAATTTGTTCAAAAGCTTTTTTTCTCTCTGTTATATCGTTAAATGCAATAACCGCTCCCGCTGTTTCTCCGTTATCAATAATCGGATAAGAAGAATATTCCACCGGGAAACATGTTCCATCTTTTCTCCAGTATACTTCTGAATCAGCCGACAATCCTTTTTTAATTTCCATTGATTCTAGAATCGGACAATCATAAAAAGGATATATCTCCCCATTTTCTTTATGATGATGTATTAATTCGTGCATATTTTTCTGAAGGCATTCTTCAGGTTCATAACCCAGCATTTTTGCACCAGAATCATTAATAAATGTACATCTGCGTCTATTATCAATTCCATAAATTCCTTCTGCTGTTAATTCAAGTAATTGCTCAAGCTTTTTATTTATTATAAAAATATTGCCAAGATTTCTTGCTATAATAAATAAAAGGGAGCTCACAACAATTCCAAGAATGAGTATTATTAAAGGTTTCTGTCTGTCTGTAACTGCTTCAAAGCCGGGAAGAGATGTTAACCGTAATGCCCAATCTCTGCCATTAATATTTATGCTCTTATATTTCTTAAAAAAATTTCTTTCAAAATTGTCAGAATTACTTTTAACCTGGCTTGTATACATCAGGTTTTCATTGGAGATTTTCCGATCATCAAAAATTTCAAGTTCAATGTACTTAAACTGATCAATAAGAATTCCTTCCATCAAATCGTTCATTCTGAAGGGACTATATACATACCCAATTAATGCTTTCTCACTTTCTTTTGGAGTTGTTGCAAGCATCTTTTTATCATATAACGGAAGGTACATTAAAAAACCAGCTTGTATAATTTCACCAAATTCCTGAACAAGAGTAACCTTACCGGAAACAGAAACTTTTCCATAGTCTCGCGCTGTTTCCATAGCTTTCCTTCTGATTGGTTCGGAAAACATATCATAACCAAACGCACGTTGATTTTTTTCATTAAAAGGCTCCAGGTAAATAATGGAAGTATAAATTTCTCTTATACCTTCCGGCCATATTTTATAATTTGGAAAACCCTCTTTCCTTATTTGGTTAGTATGCTTTTCTTTGTCAACATTCTTTATAACTTTTGAAAACCCCATTCCGAGAATTCCAGGATAGCTTTCATTTATTTCTAAACTGTTTACATAATTCTCCCACTCCTTTCTTGTTACTTCGTCCGAAGCATTAAATAATCCTAAGCAACCTCTAAGCACCTGCTCATAATCACGCATCCTTTTTATTATAGAATTACTAATCTCATTTGTCTGAAGATCGAATTTTTCTTTAGCTTCTTTATCTATACTATCTTTAATAGAATACCAGCCGTAAGCAGTTATACTGAGGGAAATAATGAGAGTTAACCACGCTAATGCCCTGCCCCTCTTAAAAAGAGCGGATGAAAGAGTTCTGACTGCCTGATCGAAAGGTTTATTTTCTTTGTAAGCCACAATATTTCAAATCGCTATTTCAAAGGAAAAATAAAGAAATACATTTAAACATCATATGATGGACAATATGTAAAAGACCAAGGCATCAACTTAAATCACAATATTTACCTGTACCGTAATAAGGTGGAATTTTGTTTAATAATCACACAAAATAAACATCTGCATAATATCTTTTAAAGGGGATTAACTTTTTGTATATCTAAAAAATTTATTTGATTAAAGCTTTTTAGAACTTTCACCTTTTATTTATTATATATAAGTTTAAGCAGTTCACATTCTTTAACTGAAATAAATTTTACGCCATAACTCATTAATTTTCAGAGGTAGCAATGTCTGATCTTCTCAATAAAGCTTCAGAATATGCATCCAGAATTATTTCCCAAAAACTTCCTAAGGGAATGGTATACCATAACCTCGAACACACAAAAGAGGTTGTTGAAATGACAGAAGAAATTGGCAAAAGCTCAGGGCTTTCTGCTAATGAAATAGAGATACTTTTACTTGCAGCCTGGTTTCACGATATAGGAATTACAGAAGCCTATAATAACCATGAAGAAAAAAGTGCACAGATTGCAAAAGAATTTCTAACAAATAATAATTATTCCTCAGAAAAAACCGATAAGGTTTCTAATCTTATTCTTGTTACCAAAATGCCTCAGAATCCGAAAAACCTTTTAGAAGAAGTTATTTGCGATGCAGATATTTCTCACATAGGAAGGAAAGGATTTAATACACGTTCACAGCTTTTAAGAGCCGAATGGGAAACTATTCAGAATAAAAAAATTACTGACCTTGATTGGCTAAAAAGCAATATTGAATTTGTAGCAGGAAATAGATTTTACACAAAATATGCAAAAGATAATTTTGAAGATCAGCGTTCAAAAAATCTTGTCAAGCTTCAAAAGAAATTAAGAAAGGAAGTAAATGAAATGCCGGCAGTTATTAGTGAAGTAATTAAACCAGCGGATCCTGATAAGGTTAAAAAAGATAAAGGCGGTGAGCGGGGTGTTGAAACTATGTTTAGAAATGTTATGAGAACCCATGTTGAGTTTAGCGGAATGGCTGATAATAAAGCAAATATTATGATCAGTGTTAATACACTTGTACTTACTGCAATCATAGCTGTACTTTCAAGAAAGCTGGATGCGAATCCTCATCTTATAATTCCAACTGCAATGATAACAATTGTCAGCTTAACAACTCTTGTTATTGCAACCATTGTTACTCGTCCAAAAATAACTTCTGGAACTTTTACTAAAGAGGACATTGAAAAGAAGAAAGTAAATCTTCTTTTCTTTGGAAATTTCTTTAATATGGATCTTAAAAATTTTGAATGGGGAATGCGCGAGATGATAAATGATAAAGATTATCTTTATGGAAATATGATTAAAGATTTCTATTACCTTGGTCAGGTGCTTGGACACAAATATAAATTTCTTCGTATCTGTTATAATGTTTTTATGTACGGATTAATTATTTCTGTTATTGCGTTTGCTATTGCTATAGTTCTATATCCTGAAACTGATCTTGGGCCCTTGGTTTAAAACTTAAGTTGAAATATGAAAAAACTATTCCTGGTTCGTCATGCTAAATCAAGCTGGGATTATAATGAACTAAGCGATTTTGAAAGACCTTTAAGCAAACGTGGAAGACGCGATGCACCTTTTATGGCTAAACTTCTTTCACAGCAAGGTGTAAGCCCTGATTTGATAGTTTCGAGCCCCGCAAACAGAGCAGTTGCAACGGCAAGGTATTTTTGCGAATCCTTTAACTATAATTTTGACGATCTTTTTTTAGAACCGAAACTATACGAAGCATCCAGTGAAGAAATACTTAATGTTGTTCAGGAAATTGGGGATTCTTTTAACAATGTTATGCTGTTTTCACACAATCCCGGTTTAACTGATTTTGCAAACAGATTAGCGGAAAAGTCTGTTGATAATATTCCTACTTGCGGTATTGTATCCTTAAACTTCAGCGCCCAATCCTGGGACGAAATAAGTAATCAGAACTCTGAAATAATATTTTTTGAATATCCTAAGAAGTATTTCAAGTAGATATAAAGGTATAGGTTTTAAGTACCATTGACAATGACCAAATGCAATTGACCAATGACTAATTTTTACAACCGGGAATTAAGCTGGCTTTCCTTTAATTACAGAGTCCTTCAGGAAGCCAAAGATCCTTTAGTCCCTTTATATGAAAGAATAAAATTTTTAGCAATCTATTCTTCTAATCTGGATGAATTCTTTAGGGTGAGAGTTGCTTCGTTAAGAAGTCTTTTAAATTTAAAAAATAAAACCAAAAAGAAGCTTGATTTCAGTCCCGAAGAATTGCTTAAACAAATACATAAAACAGTAAACCGCCAGCAGGAAGAGTTTGGGAAAATTTACCGCGAACAAATCATTCCTCAACTTGAGCAGAATAAAATTTTCATTTTAAATAATGATGAACTCCTCCCCCAGCATAAAGATTATTTAGTTGATTTTTTTAACCG
>MHAF01000132.1:0-1953 GCA_001802865.1 Ignavibacteria bacterium RBG_16_34_14 | reverse complement strand
CTTCAGCCAATTTTGCTTGATAAAAGAATTGAAACTTTTCTGCAAAATAAGGTTATTTATATTGCAGTCAGGTTGAAAAACCTTGAAAACTCCACTATTACAAAAAAGAAAAAAAGATTTAAGTACGGTTTGATCGAAGTTCCATCAAGAACAGGCAGATTTATTATTTTACCTGAAGTAGAGGAAAATAAATCAATCATATTTCTTGATGATGTTATTAAAATATTTCTGCCGGAACTATTTCCGGGTTATGAAATTGAATCATCTTACGCAGTTAAACTTACGAGAGATGCCGAACTTTATATTGATGATGAATTCACCGGTGATCTTCTTGATAAAATAAAGAAGAGCCTGAGTAAAAGAAACACTGGTGTTCCATCAAGATTTTTATATGATGCTCAAATGCCGAAAGATTTTCTTAAGTATTTAAGAAACTGCATAAGATTAAATAAAGATGATCTTATTCCGGGTGGCAGGTATCATAACTATAATGATTTTTTTTCTTTTCCTGAATTTAATAGAAGAAAACCAGATCGTCATCCAGAACTTGTTTCAGGATCTTATTCACCGACTGAGATTCCGAATCAAGTTCAGAATGACACTTCCGTTCCTCACCCCCTCTTGAAATATGAGCCAATGTTTCCTAACAAAAGTAAAATTCTGGAAAAGTATAATTCAATCTTTAAGGCTGTCTCTGAACAGGATATTCTACTTCATTTTCCTTATCAGAATTATGAATATGTTATAAAATTTATTGATGAAGCCGCAAATGATCCTGATGTAAAATCAATTTATATTACTTTATACCGAGTTGCTTCCAATTCTCATATAATTAAAGCATTATCAAAAGCTTCTGCAAACGGTAAGAAAGTAATTGCTTTTGTAGAAGTGAAAGCAAGGTTTGACGAAGAATCTAATTTCTCTTGTGCCGAAGAATTACAAAGAGCGGGAGTTAAAGTACTCTATAGTTTCCCCGGTTTAAAAGTTCATTCCAAAGTTTGTCTTATCAGCAGGATAGAAAATGAACAGAAGGCTTACTACGGGTATTTCTCAACCGGAAATTTTAATGAAAAGACTGCTGGAATATATTCTGATTATGGATTGTTCACCAAGGATGAAAGATTAACTGAAGAAGGGAGAAGAGTTTTTGATATCCTTACAAAGAAAAAAGAGAAAGAAAATGTTACCTTGCCGGCAGGAAAGTTTGAGCATCTTCTTACCGCTCCGTTTAATTTAAGAAGTTCTCTGCAAAAATTGATTGATAAAGAAATTGAAAATGCAAAAGCAGGAAAAAAAGCTTATATCATCCTAAAGAGTAACAGCCTTGAAGACAGGAAGATGGTCAAGCATTTATATAAAGCATCTCAGGCAGGTGTAAAATTAACTCTAATCATAAGGGGAATTTGTTGTCTAATACCAAATAAAAATATTAAAGTAATAAGCATTGTTGATCGCTTTCTTGAACACTCAAGAGTTTTTATTTTCTGTAATAATGGAAATGATCACCGCCTTTCGGCGGGATCCCGCTTTAAGCGGGAGAAGATTTATGTCTCCTCTGCTGATTGGATGACAAGAAATCTTGACAGAAGAATAGAGGTCTGCTTTCCTGTTTATAGTGATGAGATAAAAAAGCAAATAAGAGAAATGATAAATATCCAGTTAAAGGATAATGTTAAAGCACGCATCATCAATAAATTCCAAAACAATAAATACAAGAAAACAAACAGCAATAAAAAGATAAGAGCACAGTATGAGATTTATGATCATCTCAAGAGAATTAATTCTCTAAATGAAGTCAAGAGTATATAATTAATTATTTGCTTTTACCCCAAACAACTCAACTTCCGCTTCCTTCCCCCTTAATTTATTTTTCCCCATACTTATTGCTTCTATTCTGCCGTTTGGCTGGGAAAAATCGAATCCATTTCTCTCAACAAGCTTATTTAGGAGGGT
>MHAF01000131.1 GCA_001802865.1 Ignavibacteria bacterium RBG_16_34_14 | reverse complement strand
CGGTAAGCTTCTTTAATAAAATCTTTTGTCCCGGCAATGATAGAACCAACAGGTGCACCAAGCCCTTTTGAAAAGCAGCAGGATATAGAATCAAAGTGAGCAGCATAATCTTTCACAGAAATTCCGGTTGCAACAGAAGCGTTCCATATTCTTGCACCATCGAGATGAAAAAGCAAGTTATATTTTTTAATAAGCTGTTTCATCTCAACAATTTTTTCTATTGGGTAAATTGCACCACTCGCGCGGTTGTGAGTGTTTTCAAGAGTAACAACTTTTGTTTTTGGCATATAATAAGCACTCGATGGACGAATTAAAGGTTCAACCTGTTCTGCAGTTATAACTCCCCTGTTTCCATCCACAGGATGAAGCTGAATTCCACTTAAAGCTGCAGGTGAACCAGATTCATAATTAAAAATATGAGCATCTCTTTCACAAATAACCTCATCACCGGGATTTGTTAACACATTAAGACAAAGCTGGTTCCCCATTACTCCGCTTGTAACAAACAAAGCTGCTTCTTTGCCAAGTAAATCAGCAACGTATTCTTCAAGCTTATTTACAGTCGGGTCTTCTTTAAAAACATCATCACCAACTTCAGCTTCATACATTGCTTTACGCATTGCCTCGGAGGGTTTGGTAACGGTGTCACTTCTAAGATCAATTATTTTTTCCATAATATTTAAAGATTAAATTTTGTTTTTATTTTTTTAAGAATAAATATCCCAGCTATCCACATAGAAAATACTGAAGATAAAATTGGAACTATAAGTGGATTACTTGTAAAGAAAGTTTTTTCATTTTCTAATGCTACATCCCCAACCATAAAAGTTTTTTCAAACATTTCACTTTCAATTACAGTAATTCCCAGAGGATTGATTATGCAGCTTATTCCACCGTTTGCTGCTCTTACAACACTTCGCCTGTTCTCCACAGCGCGAAGTGCAGCATATTCTTTATGCTGATATGGTCCGCTTAGTTTTCCATACCAGCTATCATTTGTAACAACAGCAATCATCTCAGCGCCTTTAGCAACAAATTGAGCGACAAAATCGGGAAAGACAGATTCATAACAGACAAGACCATTAATGTGAATCGAATCTTTTTCTGAATATATAATTGAATGATTATTTGCTTCGGGAAAAGGCATTGAGAAAACCGTTGTATCACGCCCAACATTCCATCCTGTTAGTCCAACTCCCCATTTAATTAAACTTCCTAAGAAAGGAATTTTATCTGCATAAGGTACTTTCTCACCAAAAGGAACAAGCTTAGATTTTCCATATCTCTGAAGTTCCCTAGTATGGGGAGATAAAAGCATAACTGCATTATAAGTTGAGTAATAAAAATCTCCCTCTTCACCATACTTTGCATCATCAGGATGATTATCTTTGATGTGATATTGAAGGTCAGGCATTCCTGTGAGAAGATA
Source organism: Ignavibacteria bacterium RBG_16_34_14 (assembly GCA_001802865.1). Classification (GTDB taxonomy): domain Bacteria; phylum Bacteroidota; class Ignavibacteria; order Ignavibacteriales; family Ignavibacteriaceae; genus RBG-16-34-14. The sequence continues at coordinate 19,361 of MHAF01000131.1, read as the reverse complement.
AATATTTTTCTGCTCAAGAAATCTGTATATGGAATCTACAATTGATTGATGTCCTCCGCTCATTAAGTAAACAGGCAAGGCTGTCTCCGGCCAGATAAGAAGTTCAGCACCATCTTCAACAGCTTTTTGTGAAAGATCAAAATAGAGATTTAGAAATGAATTTAAATCTCCTATAGCCCATTTATCCCAGGGATTTATGTTCGGTTGTATAAGCCCCACACGGATTTTTTTCTCTGGCATGTCATAAGATGATTTCCTGACGAAACCGTAAATGAGAACTGCAACAAAAATTAAAACACCAGTTGAAAAATTAATATAAAATTTCTTCTTTGAGATTTTATAGTGAACATAAGCTTTGTACAAAAAGATATTTATGTAAAGAACAATAAGAGACAGCCCAAGTGAACCAAAAATATCCGCAGCCTGGATAAAATCATTAAATAAAGCAAGTCCGCTACCGAGAGTCATCCAGGGGAAACGGATTTCGGTTATCATAGTTATATACTCATAGGTTACCCAAAAAAGAGGAAAAACATACAGAGCAATATTTCTTTTAAATAATTTTTTTGTGAAGTAGTATAAAGTAGATGGAATTAATAACTGAGCAGGGTTTACAAATAAAAGAAGTCCGCCCGAAATCATTAAAAAAGGATCTGTTTCTTTCTGCCAGCTTCCCACCCAGTAAATTGTAATTGCACTAAAGACAAAAGCCATAAGATAGGTTGAGCGATTAATATCGAGAAGCCGTTCCTTTTGCTCAATAATTTTGAGGTAAGGAATTAATCCGACAAACATAAGAAGAGTAAAGGGAAAAGGAACCGGCGGGAAAGAAACTCCTAATAAGATTCCCGAAAGGATAAGAAGAAGTCTCTCTTTATTCTTTGCTTTTCCCGATAAAAGTCGGGATGTATCCGATTTTTCTTCAGGAGATTTTACTCCATTATTTTTTGATTTAAATATCAAGTGGTATTTTTCTTTTTCTTAAAGAAGAAATATCTTAAAACAAAAAATAAAATTATCACGCCTGTGAGAATAAGCACCACCATCTGATACTGTGATAAATAAGAATCAACAAGTTCAATATTATTTCCGAAGATAGTCCCCAAATAAATAATAATCGTATTCCATACGAGAGCACTGATAACTGCAAGAATAACAGTCTTCCAAAATTTTAACTCACTTAAACCGGCAAAGAAAGAGATGACCGATCTTGTTCCGGGTAAAAAGCGATTTGCTATTATTACTGTGTATCCCCATTTATTAAACCATTTTTCTGCGTTCTCAATAGCCTGTGCAGAAATGAATTTCATTTTTCCTGCTCTAACAATTTTTTTATCAACCTGTGAGCCGATATAATAAAGAGTCATAAACCCCAGCACACTTCCAATTGTTGTAAAGATTAACGTTGGAATAAAATTAATTGCATTTGTTGCAATCAGAGAGCCGCCAATTACAACAACAAGGTCGCTTGGTGAAGGAGGAAAAACATTTTCAACATAAGAAAAAAGGAAAAGAGTAAGATAGATAAGAAAGGGGCTCATATCTGAAAGATGGTTAAGAATGCTTTCGATCATTCATTAAACCTTTATGAGTAAAACAGTAGCCATAACCGCCACACCTTCTTCTCTGCCTGTAAATCCCAATCTTTCTGTTGTCGTTGCCTTGATTGAAATTTTATCAACATCTGCTTTAAGCAAACCGGCAATTTTTTTTCTCATCTCATCAATATAAGGAGAAATCTTTGGTCTCTGCATCATAATTACTGCATCAACATTACCAGTTGCATATCCTTTTCCTTCAACCATTTTATAAACTTCAGAAAGAAGAAATCCACTATCGGCATTCTTAAATCTTAGATCATTATCAGGGAAATGTTGTCCAATATCTCCAAGTGCAAGTGCACCAAGGAGTGCATCAGAAATTGCGTGAAGGAGGACATCTGCATCGGAATGCCCGGTGAGACCTTTCTCAAACGGAATTTCAACTCCGCCAATTATAAGTTTACGGTTATCTACAAAAGCATGCACATCAAACCCAATTCCCGTTCTGAATTCCTGAATCAATTTCTTACCTCAAATTTTTCAAATTCATTTTTAGATTCCTGCCAGATAATATTATGTTTTCTGACCGAAGCATGCGAAGGTCCAACTATTATTCTTTTATAAAGTTCCTCAACGTTAGGCTTACTTCCTTCAACGACAGTCAGAACTTCTCCACTAAAAAGATTTTCAGTAAAACCTTTCAATCCAAGACCAACGGCGTTCCTGTAAATATAATATCTGAACCCGACGCCTTGCACCAAACCGTTTATAACTATTTCTGCTCTTATCAGATCTTTATCCATTTTTCTTTTTATAAATCTCTGAGATTATCAGTCCGCAAAAAATAAGCAGGCATCCAATTAATCCAAAGTTAGATATTTTTTCATTCAACATAAAGAAGGCAAAAACTGCTGCAAATATTGGCTCGAACGAAAGTATTATTCCTGCAATTGAGGGAGTTACAAACTTCTGATACATTGTTTGAATTGTTGTTGTTAACACAGTTGCAAGAACAGACGTGTAAAGAATTGCAAAAAATAAATTATAGTTGAAATTGAAATGGACTTTTTCAACTTCCCAGACTGTAAAGAGAAGTGAAAATAAAATACCGCATACCCCTGTTACTGATATTTGTAAAAAGACAAGAAGTTTGTAATCAGATTTTTTACTGATAATATCCAAGTAAACTAAGTATAATGAAAATACTATTGCACATATTAGAGTAAAGAAGTCTCCAATATTAAAATTTTGATTTATCTCTGAGAAAACAGCCAGCAAAGAATCTCCGGTGCTTGTAAGAAATATTAATCCGATTAATGCCATAAAAATTCCAATAATAACTCCTCTCGATGGTGGTCGTCTTTCAATTAAAATTTGAAATAATGGAGTGAAAATTATAAATGTTCCTGTAATGAAAGCAGACTTTGTAGCTGTTGTGTAATTTAAACCGATTGTTTGTGTGGAAAAGCCCGCAAAGTATAAAAAACCAAGTAATAGTCCCCCTAAAAAAGTTTCTTTGTTAATATTTCTGAAAATTTTAAAAGCAAAAGGAAGAAGAATAATTGTGGCAAATAGAAACCTTACAGAAATAAAAAGTAAGGGAGAAATATCAGTTAAAGCAGATTTTATAATAACAAAAGTAGCACCCCAAATTACTGTGTTTAACATCAGCAGAGTTTCAGGAAGATACTTTTTCATCAGGAATAAAATCAGTCTTTTGGTTTAATATATCCAAATGATTTCAACTGCTTCTCATCGGACCGCCATTTACTTTTTACTTTCACTCTTAGTTCAAGGTAAACTTCCTTTTGCAGAAAGTCTTCAATTGCTTTCCTTGCTTCAAAACCAAGGTTTTTTATTGCTGCACCTTGCTTACCGATTATTATTCCTTTCTGGCTCTCCTTCTCAACTATTATTTCAGCGAGAATATAATCCTTATTGGCTTCCCTTTCTTTAAAGTCTGAAACTACGACTTCAGTACTGTAAGGTATTTCTTCTTTATAGAGTTCAAAAATCTTTTCCCTCACGATTTCAGAAACAAAAAATCTTTCATTCTCTTCAGCAACAATATCATCAGGATAGTACTTAGGGCCTTCAGGTAAAAGTTCTATTATAGTATTAAGAACATCTTCAATATTAAAATTCAACAATGCAGAAATAGGAATTACTTTTTTAAATTTTTTCAGTGATTCATATTTCACAATGAGGCTTTTAACTTTTTCCTGTTCACTTAAATCAACTTTATTTAACACTAGTAAAAGAGGCTTTGTTATTTTTAAAAGATTATTATTAATGAATTCATTCTTTATAATATTTTGCTTCCCTGGATCATAAGAAACATCAACTATAAGAATAACTATATCTGCATCCTTAAGGGAATCATTTACTGCTTCCATCATTTTTTTCTGCAAAAGATATTCGGGTTTAATAATACCGGGAGTATCAAGAAAAATAACCTGGTAATTTTCTGATGAAAGAATTCCAAGAATACGTTTTCGAGTTGTTTGTGGTTTAGGTGTGACTATCGAGAGCTTCTGTCCAAGCAGAGTATTCATTAAAGTTGATTTGCCGGCGTTAGGCAAACCTAATATAGCAACATATCCAGATTTCGTCATATTCCAAATTCCAAATAATAACTACCAAATTTCAAATAAATCTTAAACATCAAATCTCAAAATTCAATTTGGATATTGTTAATTGGAATTTATTTGGTATTTGGTTGTTGATTATTCTTATTTAACCTTCAACCGTTACGGCAGTTCCGCTGGCACTAACCATCAGCATATTTCCTCCACCGCCAGCGATTGTTTCATAATCAAGATCAACTCCAATAACAGCATTTGCACCTTGAGATGACGCAGAAGCAACCATTTCATTAATTGCTATTTCTTTTGCTTTACGTAATTCTGTTTCATATGCAGCAGAACGTCCGCCAACTATATCTCTTATTCCTGCAAAGAAATCTTTAAAAATATTTGCTCCAAGAATTGCTTCTCCGCTTACAAGTCCATGATATTTTACAACTTTCTTTCCTTCAACCGTGTTTGTGGTAATAACCAGCATTCTATCTCCTTAATTTTGAATAATAAAAACTCTGTAAATATAATAAAGATTAATCCCCTGATTTCTGGTTGGTGTGCTTATTTCTTTCTACAAAGATATAACTCCAACGGATTTAAAAGCATATATCCTTATACCTCTTTACCCTATTCCTGCTTAGAGTGCTTTAAGCTGTCGTAGAAAAAGTATCCGCTTATCAGCAGTATAAAAGAAAAGACTGAACCTATAATCGAGATGTTTCCTTTTGAAAAGAAATTTTTTAGAAGTGTTATAAAATCTTCTGAATGTTCTGTAAACTGTGTAACAACATCAGATGAATTTGGTTGCGCAGTAAAAATATAATTAGCAATCAAATAACCGATGATACCAACGCAGATAAGAAAGAATAAAGATAAAACAGATACAATAAAAAAGTTTTGTTCCCTTTTTGATTTCAAGCTTCTCTGCACTTTCAACATAAGGTTTGATGTAAAACTTGAAGAGACTTCTTCAGCCGGCATTTTCTTTAATTCGTTATGAACCGAAAGAAGCATTCTGTATTTCATCATATCCTGATGAGATGATTCAAGTTTTTCTTTTATCTGCTCCATCATTTCCCTATCGAGTTCACCGTCAATGTACTTATTCAGCAAGTCATCATTCAATTCAATCATAACAACTCCTCAGAGTAATTATTTTTTATCATAATATCTTTCAGAGCAGATCTTGACCGGTGAAGCATAACTTTAACATTGTTAACACTTGTTCCCATTACATCACCAATTTCCTCACAAGATAAATTTTCAAGATAAAACATAGAAATAACCGAAGCATAATTTGTTGGAAGTTTATCTACCATTTCTTTTATGTATAAAGATAGATCTTTCTGCTCTGTTAGATTATAATCATATTCACTTGCAAGATTAAAATGATCTTGCACTGAGGACATTTCCATTTCTGTTTTTCTTTTTTGAACAGACAACCTGCTTAATGCTGAATTATAAACTATCTTGTAAAACCAGGTTGAAAATTTTGAATCACCTTTAAAGTTATTCAGGCCTTTGAATGCTTTAAGAAAACAATCCTGCAAAACCTCTTCTGCTTCCATTCTGTTTTTTAACATCCTTGTTAACATAGAAAAAGCTTTATTCTTGTACCTGTCTATCAGTATAGCATAATCAGAATGATTACCCTTTTTGACCGATTCAATAATTTCCTGGTCACTTACACCTTTCATCTTTCTATTCTGACCTTTCGTCAAACAAAAAGGTTACAAAAACTTAGATAAATATAACCTACATATTTTATTAACTAAATGATAGAAACACTAAAAAGAATTTTTGTAACCTTCAGGATAAGCCAATAGTCTCAACCATCAGAATGATACAAATGAACTTAACTCTTAAATTATAAAGGAGATTAAAATGAATCCGGAAGTAATTGCAGTTTTTATTCCAATTATTGGAACGCTGGTAATAGGGATAATACTTGTTGCCTATTTCTTTTTCAGATCAAGAGAAAGGCAGCTGCTGATTGAAAAAGGAATGGATGCTCAATCAATAAAAGAATTTTTCCAGAATAAGAAAGATCCTTTTCGCTTGCTGAAAATAGGAATTGTAACTATATGTTTCGGGCTTGGATTGGGAATAGGAATAATGCTGAACGATGTAACTTCTAAAGAATACTGGGTTCCACTTTTACTTTTTGTTTTAACAGGAATAGGGTTTGTAATTGCAAATGTTGTTTCCAGAAATCTTGAGAAAAAATAATACCTGTCAAGAACTTGTCACGCCGGACTTGATCCGGCATCTATTATTAATTGATAAAACACGATACTATGCACAATGACAATATAATATTTGTATAAACTATTTGTTCTCTGCGTTCTCCATCTGAACTTTATGCTCAAATTCACCCAGCCATCTTTCAGCATCAATAGCAGCCATGCAGCCCATTCCTGCAGCAGTAACTGCCTGGCGGTAAACTTTATCAGTAACATCACCTGAAGCAAAAACACCTTCAATATTTGTATAGGTTGAACCTTGTTTAACTTTCAAATACCCTGTTTCATCCATATCAAGTATTCCTTTGAAAAGATTGGTATTTGGTTTATGTCCTATTGCAATGAATAAACCATCAGCCTGCAGTTCTTCTTTTGAATAATTCTTAGTGTCTTCCAGAATTACTCCGGTCATCGTTTTTCTTCCATTCTCTTCTTTACCTAAAACATCAAATATCACTTTATTTGTTAAAAATTTTATCTTTGGATTATTCATTGCTCTGTCAAGCATAATTTTAGATGCACGAAATTCTTCACGCCTGTGAACGATAATAACTTCGGAAGCAAACTTAGTTAAGAAGTTAGCTTCTTCCATTGCAGTATCTCCACCGCCAACTACAAGCACTCTCTGGTTCTTAAAAAAGAATCCATCGCAGGTTGCACAAGCAGATACTCCGTAACCCATAAATTTCTTTTCACTTTCCAAACCAATCAGCTTGGCAGAAGCACCTGTTGCAATAATTATTGCATCAGCCGTGTAAGTATCTTCATAAGTTTTAAGAACGAAAGGCCTTTTTGAAAAATCAACTTCGGTGATTTCACGATAAATTGATTTAGCACCAAACCTTTGAGCTTGTTTTCTCATTATATCCATTAGTTCGGGGCCCATAATTCCATCTTCAAAACCGGGATAATTTTCAACTTCAGTTGTAATTGTTAATTGCCCGCCCGGCTGTAATCCCTCAAAGATAATTGGATTAAGATTTGCTCTTGCCGTGTATAAAGCTGCTGTAAATCCTGCGGGACCAGATCCTATTATAATTACTTTATGATGATTTCTTTTTTCAGTATCAGACATTTTCTCTCCAATATTTTCAGAATTAACTGGCTATAAGATAAACTAATTATTAAAAAGGTTCAGCAATAGCTTACCCAAAGCGAAATGTTTTGGAATGTGGAATTCTGTAATATTGGAATGATGTTTTGTACCACTCCATAATTCCATTACTCCATTATTCTCTTATAAACTCCACATTCCTTTTCAATCCCATCAGCTTTGTTCGGTTGATTGGGCTTTCTGAAAATCTTTCATGAAATTCTTCTTCACTCATTTTATAGACTTCAGAAATTTTCAGTTCTTTATTCTTAGGAAAGAATTCAAGATTCTTTGTTACTTCAGAAAACTTAATATTCCAGGGACAAACATCCTGGCAGATATCGCATCCAAATATCCAATTATCAAATTTACTTTTAAACTCATCTGGTATTTCTTTTTTGTTTTCTATTGTAAGATAGGAAATACATTTTGTTGAGTCTAAAAGATACTCACGTACAATAGCATTTGTAGGACATGCATCAATACACGCTCTGCAGCTTCCGCAATGATCTATAACTACAGGAGAATTTTCAAACTCATAATTTGTTATGAGATTGGCAATGAAGAACCAGCTTCCTATCTCTTTATTGAGAACATTAGTATGCTTTGCAAGCCAGCCCAATCCTGCTTTCACAGCCCATGCTTTATCCATTACAGGTCCTGTATCCACATAAGATTTTGATTCAAATTCAGGATCAATTTCTTTCAATTCACTATCAAGCTGATCAAGTTTTTCCCAGATAACAAGATGATAATCTTTTCCCCAGGCATAACGGGAGATTTTCCCTTTATCTTTTTGATTGCTGTACTGTTCCCCTGTATAGTAATTCATTCCAAGAGAGATTATACTTTTGACATCGGGAAGGATTTTAGAAACATCTTTTCTTTTATCAAAATATCTTTCCATGTAATCCATATCACCATGGTATTTCAACTCAAGCCATTTTTCAAGATTAGCAGCTTCTTCAGTTAACTCATCCGATTTAGTAAAACCTACTAAATCAAATCCAATCTGCTTCGCTTTTTCAACTACTATTTCATTAGTTATTTTCACTATGATCTTTTGAGTGTCATTCCTGCGAAAGCAGGAATCTATAAATGTAATTGGATTCACACTTTCGTGGGAATGACAAAAATAATTTAATCACCTACCACTGCATTTCTTTTTTATAAACTTTAACAAAAATATCTCCTTCAAAAACAATCACAGGAAAATTGTCTAATCCATTTTGTCCCTTAGGCTGCTTTCCTGTTTTCAAATTAAACTTCCATCCATGAACAGGACAAACAACAAAACCATCCTCAATAAATCCATCATAAATTAACGTCGTATGCTGATGAGGACAGATATTGCTGAGTGCATAAATTTCATTATTGCTTTTGAAAATAGCGACTTCAGTTTCATCAACAATAAACCTTCTTCCTTCTCTTTCCTTAAGCTCGTCGAATCTACATAACTTTTTATAACCTTCTTCGTTCATAATTCTTTCATCTTTTCATTTACTCTGAATCCCTTTTCATCTTTCATAACAGTAGCAAGAGCGGTTTCGGGATCGTGTTCAAAAAATATTTTCCAGTTTTTCTCAATTGCTTCTGCAAGTATTTTTTTCTTCTCTTCAACTGTTACAAGCGGCTGAAGATCATAACCCATAACATAAGGTAAAGGAATATGTGATGTTGTTGGAAAAAGATCAGCACAATAAAATATTGTATTAGAAGTATCAGAAATTTTTATCAATTGCTGACCAAATGTGTGCCCGTTTAATATTACAAATTCTATTTCATCGTCAAATTTTTCCTGGCTATCAATTAAATTAAGAATCCCTTCTTCCATTAATGGCTGGAAATTTTTCTTCAGATAACTTCCCTTATCTCTTTCAGAAGGATGAATTGCCCAATCATAATTTTTTTTCTGTACATAATATTTTGCATTTGGAAAAGATGGAACAAGTTTTCCCCCGCCTTTCCCGGGATCCCGCAGTTGTGGGACATTTTCAATTTTAGTTGAACCTCCTGTATGATCAAAATGAAGATGAGTTAAAATTACATCCGTTATATCTTCAGACTTAAGATTAAGTTCATTCAAACTACCTTCGAGAGAATTAGTTTGATCAACAGCATAAATGCTTTTTGATTTCTCATCCCATTTATCTCCCATTCCTGTGTCAATCAGAATTTTCCTGTTTCCATTTGTAAGGAGTAGATTTCTCGTTGCAAGCTTTATCCTGTTCGCTTCATCAGACGGATTGGTTTTTTGCCAGAGAGGTTTCGGAATAATCCCGAACATTGCACCGCCGTCTAATCCAAAATATCCTGAGTCTATTATGTGTAAGGTGTATTTACCAATTTTCATTTGCTTTAAGAGTTATTACTAAGTAATATAAAAGAACCCCACCTCGTCTCCCCTTTCTGAAAGGGGAGGACGGGAGGGGTTTTAAAATAAAAAAGTTTGAAGTGAGGTAAAAGGAGCATTTTCTGAAGTTAAACCTCATTAAAATAAATTCCAGTAAATATTAAAAACTGTTGACAGCTACTTTTCATTTATTTAATTTTTACCTCAGATGACAGCTGATATCTTTTCATAACTAAGTCCCGGATGATATACAAAAGAGTTGGTGAAGAGAAATCCTTTTAATAATTGCTAATTTTTTATTGTGGCTGATGTGCCGAAGGTGTGATCCGCTTGATGCAGTCTTACAACACACAGCAGAAAAATAGATGCAATCCCGATATTCATCGGGACAAGTTATTGCGTCTATTCCCTGGAATTTGGTAAGTTATACGCAATAAAATTAATAGAATACGTTATTACAATAGTTGTGCGCCATTTTTCAAATTGCTTCCATTTGTCTGTCAACGACGAATTGTTCTCCGTTGTCTAATTGGAAGGTGTGTCGGCAAAAAAAACATAAAGGAAAACATTTCATAAGAAACAGATTTCTAACCCTCATTCTTGTACTCGTGTATCTTGTTGATACTCATGCTCAGAATTCAGCAGAACTGAGAATCGACCCGATGTTGCTGGTCTCATTAAAGGAGTGCCGCAACATTACGAATAACCTTGGCAATGGGCTCTTCCCGGGATGGGACTTTCAGAAAACTCCCGTGCTTTTCTATCGCCCGAACGTCCAGGAATTACTCATCAATTATCCGCACAAGCCGAAAGGATTTTCTCTTTACACAGGTTTCAATCCGCTGGGTGATGATACGATCTATGTTCGAAATGATACAACGCTACTTTCGTACGATGACCAAAATACTTCAACGGAGGTTGACAGCATCCGCGTTCTCGTTGTCGCCGATCCTTTCTCCTCGCTGCGCAATCAGTTACAAGATATACTTGGAAGACCCAAAGAGTTTGCAAGTTCTTGGTTAAAGAATTGGCAATTCATACCCGATCCTTACTTCAAGCTGGAAGTTATTCTCCATGAAGCTTTCCACGTCTACCAGAACAAAAAAGCACCCGACAAAGGGGCGAATGAAATGGTTGTTGCGCAATATCCGCTTCTTGACCCGGAAAACAATGCCCTCTATGTTATGGAAGGAAATATTCTGAAGGACGCACTTTTCGCACAAGAGTCTAATGCACGGCTTGAGAAAATCAAAGAATTCGTGGCTGTGCGGAGTTATCGACAGTCACGACTGGATAGCAGCTTTGTGGAATACGAGAATCTGAACGAGTATTCGGAAGGACTTGCAAAATATATTGAGTACAAGTTCATGAAAAGCGGCGAAGCCATCGAACCGATTAAAGAAATGTCATTCAATCAAGGATTCAATGGCTATCGAGGAATTCTTTCAAAGCAATTTCGAGTTGCAATGGACAATATGGTCAACATTGTCGCTGTCAATGACGACCGTTTCGGAAACAAGTTCGGTTCTGGACCGCTCCGCTTTAAGTTGTACGATCTGGGTGCCTGTCAGGCACTGCTGCTTGATTATACTATGCCTCGCTGGAAGGAGAACATCTTTCAACCAACCGTATATCTTACCGACTTGCTCAAACAGTCTGTAGCACTAAAAGCGGATGAACTCAAGCGGTATCTCGATCAGGCAAAAGTAGAATACAACTATGATGAGGCCTATCGCAGCAAGGTGGGATTTGAAAAAGAAGGAAAGCAAAAGATTGAAGAGAAAGTTGCCTCGATAATCAAAACAGAAAAGACTCTCGTAAAGATTTCTTACGGAGGAGTAACAAAGAAAGCTAGGGTTGCACGATACACGCCATTCGGAGTAACGCAGGTCGGTAAACAGTCAGCAATCTACGAAATGGTGCCGGCTCTCATCATATTTAATAAGGGAGTCATGTTGGATTTCAAACAAGCGATTCCTGTTCTGGTCGATCAAGAGAAGCAGCAGATCATCTTTGCAATCGACACACCGCCTTCGAAACTTATCCTTGATTCTCAGAATAAACTGGACATCGCTGAGTTTTCACTGACTACTCCCATGGATATTCAGTATGAAGCAAACACAGTTCATATTCAGCTAAAATGAAAAACGGCGCACAACAGCAGTAGCAACGACGCTCCATTTATGATAAGAATAAATTATGGTGGTCGCTCAATGTGCCGCCTTCACAGAAAATTGATCGTTAATAGTTCGGCGGCACACTGCGTTGCTACTGCACACGTTATATGGCATTTGCAGCAAGTGAAGATGGATTTCAAATTGCTCATGAATACTCATATCATAACCGATGGAATGAACAGCTCACATAGCAAATGTCAAGACTTTTTGGCTTAAAGAATTTAAGCACTGCTGCCAGTTAATACCGGAGGTTATCATGTGTGCAATCAAAATGCTTTTCCCAAAAGAAATGGAATGCCCTCACTGCAAAAGTGAAGTTGAATTAAGCGATGAGGAGCGTAGCGTTGGCAAGTTCATCTGCCCTGACTGCCAAAAGGAGGTTGACGCACAGCGCATCACCGACAGTATCAAAGAAGCCTCACAACAGGTATCGAACAACAAAGGTTCTTCTGCGGGACGTGCTGGCTGCCTAACTGCTTTCCTGATTGCGATGTTTGTTCTTAATCCACTTATCGGATTATACTATGTTTCTTCTTCATGGCAAGTATACGATACGTTTCTTAGACGATTTGATGACAGTACTGCAATTATCGTCTTTTTACTACTTGTAATATGCCCGTTCATGAATGTCATTTTTGCGATACAGGTTTGGCACTGGAAAAAATTCGGGCTCAAAGGTTTTTGGGTTACTTCAATAATATTGCTTTTTGTTAACCTTTCAGTAGGCCTTTCAGCAATTCTATCAATAATAGGCCTTGCGGGGCCTATCATTCTAACTGTTCTTATGAACAAACAATCAGAGAAATTCAGATGATTTGAACATTTAAAGGGAGCAAAATATGAGAATGTTAAATATTATCTATCGGATATTGGGACTCATTACCCTGTCAACATTTGTATCTTGTTCTACAAACGAGTTTAAGGGCGACTTTGGTCAGGTCATCCTCGGGAAAACACTAAAAGTGGAATTTAGAATCGATCATTATGATGCAGTAACACGGGAATGGAAACCGTTTGAATCAGTAGATATTATTAGTAGTAATACTATCGAAGAACCTACCATACATTACGCCGCTATTAGTAAACCGACAGGTCTGCCGTCTGCACCCGTTAAAGCAATAGCTTGGTATGAAAAATCGGGAGAACTAACGCTTACTTGGGAAAAATCTGGGATCACGTATACTTATGAGTCAGATGCAACAGTGATCTACAGTTTAGAGTTCAAACCATTTCCCGGAGACCGTTTAATGAAGGTGTCTGTTGTCTTCGAGGGCAAAAATGCAGCTAGTACGGAGATATTCAGTGCAGTAAGGTAATTCGATTGTGTTTTTTTGCGATGACTTCTGGACCTATCTGGGGAACTAGAACAAGAGCTGAATTGCTGCAGCGAAGATGAATCCAAATGATAACCGACATTGTCTCTCTGAGGATCAAGCGGTAATCAAACGCCACATAACAAACAGCCTTATGACGCTCGCTTTTAGTGGAGTTTTTGTTGTGCTCGCTCAATGCCGTTTACTCCATTTAAGTTGAGTCGTTATAGGTCGCAAACGGCACTGCGTGATTTTGGTAAACGTTATACGTTAGGACTCTCTTCAGATTGCCTTTTCTCATAAGCTTTAACTTTAAGCAAATATAATTTCAACATGATGACAATGCAGTCTTAGTTGACATCTTATTGCCAAAGTCTCAAACGACATTGGTAAGACAAATAAACAAGGAGAATGAACATGTTTTTCAAGAAAAAAAGTCCCCTCGAACTAATCAGTTCTGCAGACACAAATGAGCGGATCAAAGCTGTCAAGAAAACATACTTGGACAACGATCAAACTGCCTTTGAAATATTCCAAAAAGCAATCGTGGACTCTGATAAGAAAGTCAGACATAATGCTGCTTCACTATATCTGGTAGAACATCCCGAGCTGATTGATCATTGTAATAAAGAACAATTGTTCGAAGACAGTCTGTATTTTTTCGAGAGAGAAAAATCCAAGAATGCATTCAAGGTATTGAAACTTCTTAATGACCCCCGATCAATTCCAGCGATCATTGCATGCCTAAAATCAACTTCTATTCTAGCTCCAGCGGAAAGAGAAATGATAATTTTCCTAGGCGAGCATGGTAATCAGAGCCATGGTGAATTCATACTATCTCTGTGCGATAAACAGGTTTTCGACTTCAAAGATTCTGTAGAAGTCATCTATAGTTCATTAGTTAGAACATACAACGATAAAGTGATTAGTGCTCTTATTCATACAGTTAACCTACAACGAGCATCTGACAAGGACTCCGCTGCTCTGTTTGCAGAATCACTGACTTTCGCTGGAAGCGTAACCAAGTTTGAGCTAATCGAACGTCTTTGGTCCGCAATAACTTTAGGTAAAATCGGTGGGGAAAGAGCATTTGAACTGTTGATGACTGGAATTGATCCAAAAACGAATTGTCATAAAGTTGTTAAAAGAGGTTGTGCACTTGGTTTGTACTATACAAAAGATTCCCGGGCAGTTGACAAACTGATAGATGCTATTAGTATTAGTACTAAGAGCGACGCTAAGTTTGGACAGTTCGACGCTACATTTGGGCAATTCTGTTCCTTTGCGCTCATGAATATAGGTGAACCTTCAGTTCAACCGATTATAAGAGAATGTCAAATCCAGATTCCTAACGTTAATAGACTATTCATTCTTGTTTTGGTACTAATTAACTCAGATTCTTCGAGGAATTTCATTCAACAGTTAAAAAACTCATCACATAAGAAACTTATTGATGATATAGTCAAAATAGAAACTGACGCTAAAGAATTTAAGATGCCTGAAAATTTTTCTGTTGCTACTAATTAGAAGAAGAAAATTTAGAGCTTCAAGCTTCTTTTTCTGCCTTTGTTAAACAGAAGTCATGTGAGTTTCGAAAGGAGAATTCTTTGAAGAGAGCACTCATTTTATTCACGGCTTTGCTTGTCTTTTTCTTTGTTGATTCCTGCAAACAGCATTAAACCATTTCGTTATGAGTCATTGTTTTGCGCTTGATCTGAACAACAAAATACTTTTTATATAAACTTTCAATTAAAATTCTCAGACCTTGAAACCTATAATTACATACTACATAGAAGACCAAATACTTATATTTGAATCATGACTTTTTACAACTTGACTGATAAATAAATGAAAGAAACCATACCAGCCGGCAGGCAAGTAATCGGTGCTTGTTTGGGTGCCTCTTCAATTTCCTTTGTAAGGATAAAAAACGACAACAAGCAGATAAGTATAGAAGATGTACTAACACTGCCGCATAATGGTGATCCCAGGAGAATCTTCAAGGAAAAGCTGTCTCAGTTCGCCGTGGAGAATAAATTTAATCCCGGAATTATCCCGGTAGTTGTAACAGGGAGGAAATTCAGGAAGCTCGTAACTTTTACAACTATTTCCGAACCTGAAGCAACAGAATATGCTTTTACATACATCAATAAAAATAATGAAACCTATTCGGCTGTTGCTTCTTTGGGAGGTGAAACCTTTATGGTTTATACAGTTGATGATGAAGGTAAAATTTCGAATGTAATAACTGGAAATCAATGTGCCTCTGGAACAGGTGAATTTTTTCTTCAGCAAATCAAGAGAATGAACCTTGGTATTGAAGAAGTTGTAAAGATTGCAAAGGATGCCGAACCATTTAAAGTATCCGGCAGGTGTTCTGTGTTCTGCAAGTCCGACTGCACTCATGCATTGAACAAAGGGATCAGGCAGTCTGAGGTTGCTGCAGGCTTATCATGCATGATGGCTGAGAAAGTAGAAAACCTGCTTAAAAAAGTTAAGCAAGGTAAAGTAATGGTTGTCGGCGGTGTAACAAAAAATTATGTTGTTATTAATTTCCTTAGGAAAAAAATCCCCGATATCGTTATACCTGCGGAATCATCTTATTTTGAAGCCCTTGGTGCCGCTCTTTACGGACTTGAACATGAAGTGAATATAATAGAAGACTTCAATGATATTTTTATAGATAGAAAAAGCTCTTTTGTTTTCCACCTGCCGCTTAAAAATTTCAAAGATAAAGTTCAATTCAAAACAATGGAGAGAAGTAAAGCAAAAGAGGGTGATGTCTGCTTACTTGGACTTGATGTCGGCTCCACAACAACTAAAGCGGTAGTTATTAGAAAATCAGATAACCAGGTGCTTGGTTCTGTTTATCTGTATACACATGGAAACCCTATTGAAGCTTCCAGAAAATGTTACACTGAATTATTAAAACAAATACCTGAAAAAATTAATATTATCGGTTTGGGAACTACAGGCTCCGGCAGGCAGATAGCCGGGCTTCATGCTTTAACCGAAGGTGTGGTAAATGAAATTGTAGCACATGCGGCAGCGGCAGTTTATTTCGATCCGGAAGTAGATACTATTTTTGAAATCGGCGGGCAGGATGCAAAGTACACATACATTGTAAATAAAGTTCCTGCCGATTATGCAATGAATGAAGCATGCTCTGCGGGTACAGGATCTTTTATTGAAGAATCAGCTTATGAATCTCTCGGAATAAAAGTAACGGATATTGAACCGATAGCCATGAATGGAGACACGCCGCCGAATTTCAGCGACCAGTGTTCTGCTTTTATCAGTTCGGATATTAAAACTGCACAGCAGGAAAATATTAGCAAGGAAAATATTGTTGCGGGACTGGTTTATTCGATCTGCATGAATTACGTAAACCGCGTTAAAGGTAATCGAACTATAGGGAAAAAAATATTTATGCAGGGCGGAGTCTGCTATAATAAAGCTATCCCCATTGCGATGGCTGCACTAACCGGCAAAGAAATTATAGTTCCTCCCGATCCAGGTTTAATGGGTGCTTTCGGTGTAGCCCTTGAAATAAAAGAGAAAATAGATCTGGGATTAATAGAACGCGGAGAATTTTTCCTGAAAGAACTTGCTGAAAGAGAAGTCAGCTATAAAAAGTCATTCATCTGCATAGGAGGAAAGGAAAAATGCGATCTGGCTTGCCCCATAAACCTTATCGAAGTTGAAGGGAAAACTTATCCTTTCGGCGGTGCATGCAACAAATATTATAATGTAATTCATAAAACCAAAGTAGATATTAATAAATACGATTACGTTAAAAAACGGCAGTACCTTACATTCGAAAAGTATGCACCCGAAGTCAGTCTTCCGGAAGATGCAGTAACTGTGGGAATAAATCAATCTTTCCATACACATACGATATATCCGCTATATTATAATTTCTTTACCAGCCTTGGCTTAAGGGTTGTCCTTTCAGATAAGGTAGATGAAAAAGGTTTGGAAAGAGAGAATACTTCTTTCTGTTATCCAGCCCAGGTTTCTTTAGGCTTATTTGCAGATTTGATTTCAAAAAATCCCGATTATTATTTCATTCCGGAAGTTTTTGAAATGTATGTGGAAGATGCCGATCCCGATAAAACCGGGACAGGTTATCATAGACGCGATTTCAATTGTACCTGTGTGTTCATAAGCGGCGAACCATTTTATTTAAAGCAGGCATTCAAGGATTTAGTTCCGGAAGAAAAGCTGATCATTTCATTTTTCAATTTTGCAAATGGTTTCGATAAGGAAGAAGAGAAATTTATTGAAGTAGCTAAACGACTTGGGATAAAAGATGAAGCGAGAGTAAAAGCAGCTTTTAAGAAAGCTCTGAAAATACAGGAAGATTATCAAAATGAACTTTTTGCTATGGGAAAGGAATTTACGGAATTTTTGAAGCAGCATCCTGAAGAGATGGCGATTGTTTTGGTCGGAAGGCCTTATAATTCTTTTACAGAGCTTGCTAACAAAGGAATACCAAAAAAATTCGCATCGAGAGGTGCTTATGTTGTCCCGTATGATATGTTTGATTACCGGCATGAAGTTATAGATGATAATCAATATTGGGAAGGCGGAAAGAAGATATTAAAAATCGCCCGCATTATAAAAAATAATCCGCAATTCTTTGCAACATATATTTCAAATTTTTCCTGCGGGCCAGATTCAATGCTGTTAACTACATTCCGTTCATTAATGGGAACCAAACCGTCATTAACTCTCGAGCTTGATGGGCATACAGCTGATGCCGGTATTAATACAAGAATAGATGCCGCTCTCGATATAATTAAAAATTACAGGAAAATACAACATAAAATAAGCGATCCGGATTACAGCGATTTTGTTCCGGCAAGAATAGAATTTGAAGCGGACGGAGGGTACTTTATTTCTTCAAGCAGAGAAAAAATTCCCTTATCCGATCCGAGGGTTGATATCTTAATTCCTTCAATGGGTGATCTTGCAGCTCCAATGTTTGCCGCAGGATTAAGAAGCCAGGGATTCAATGCTATCGCAATGCCTGAAGGTAATCCGGAGATATTAAAATACGGCAGGTCTGTCGCAAGCGGGAAAGAATGCCTGCCGCTGCTTCTTTGCATCGGTTCATTGCTCGATTATTTGGAAAATAAATGGGATGGAAAGCAGTATGTTGCTTTCTTCATTGTTCAGGGTGCCGGTAATTGCAGGCTCGGACAATACCCCGTTTTTATCCGTGAAATTATTAAGAGAAAAAAGCTAAGGAATGTTACAACCTTAGTCTTGATGAATGAAGACGGTTTTGCCGGGCTGGGTCCTAATTTTGCAATGAGGGGAATACAGACTCTGTTTGTAAGCGATGTGCTTGATGATATCCGTTCGGGTATCATGGCTCATGCTGTCAATCCCGATGACGGATTAAAAATTTTTTATGAAGAGTTTGATAAATTAAACCGCGTGTTTGAAAATGAACCGGACAAAATTTATAAAGCTTTAAGAAAATTTGCAGCTATAATAAAGAATAAAATACCAACGAGAGTTCCTATAAGCCAGGCTAAATACCTTGCGTTATGTGGTGAGATCTATGTCAGGCGGGACCACTTTTCACATAAATGGCTGAATAAGCATTTTGCACAAAAGGGATTTATCCTGAAAGACGCTTATATAACCGAATGGGTTTATTATGTAGATTATCTTTTAAAGCAAAAACTTTTAGAGCCTGAGACTTCGTACAGAAAAAAGCTGGAACGGCTGATAAGAGTTTTTTATATGAGAATTGCAGAATACAGGATTAAAAAAATCCTGGCAAGAACCGGCTACTATAAATTCACATTAACAAAAGTGGAATCGCTTCTCAACAGGAGTAAACACATTATTCCATTAGAGTATAAAGGAGAATCGGGCTTAACACTCGGTGTAGCGTTGCATGAAACAATTGATAAATATTGCGGGGTAATAAATCTTGGTCCTTTTGGATGTATGCCCACAAGGTTTACTGAAGCAGTCTCTGCGCCTGAAATGAAGGTTGAAAGTAAATTATTTGCCGAAAGAATTGTTAATAAAAATTATACGCT
>MHAF01000130.1 GCA_001802865.1 Ignavibacteria bacterium RBG_16_34_14 | reverse complement strand
GCTTTGTTAAATTAACTTTTTTTTGGATTAACAATTGGATTATTAAATAATGCGGATAACAAAAAAATCCTGCAATTAGGTCTATTGTATCATTCTGAATTCTAATCTTGTCTTTTGGCAGACCGATTTATTGGAATGAATGATAATGTTTTTATTTAGATTGGTAAGATTCTTCGTTGCTTCGCTCCAGAATGACTCTTTGGGACAACTATTTTACTTTAAATAAACAGTTTTAACATTCACAAACTCCTTAATACCAAAAATAGAAAGTTCCCGTCCATAACCAGATTCTTTAATTCCGCCAAAAGGCAAACGAGGATCGGACTTAACAAATTCATTTACAAAACAGCAGCCGGCATTTAATTTTTTGGCAGCAATCTCTTCTCCCCTTTTTACATCTTTTGTAAATACAGCGGCTCCTAGTCCAAAGATCGTATCATTTGCTACTTTAATTCCCTCTTCTTCATCTTTAACTTTTATCAATGCTACAACAGGACCGAAAAGTTCTTCCTCATAAGCAGGCATTCCCTTCTTAACATTAGATAAAATTGTTGGAGGATAGTAAGCTCCTTTTTTTTTTGGAATTTTTCCGCCTAATAAAAGTTTTGCACCTTTCTTTATGCTTTTCTCAACCTGTTTGTGAAGATCATTTCTCAATCTTATTGATGCCTGAGGACCGAGATCATTCTGTTCATCAAAAGGATTTCCCATTTTTTTTGATTTCATATTTTCTAAGAATAATTTTTCAAACTCATCATAAATGCTTTCAACAATAATAAATCTTTTTGCGGCAATGCAGCTTTGTCCTCCATTAATTAATCTTGAATTAACACAAGCTGTAGCAGCCTGTTCAAGATCAGCATCTTCCAGAACCAAGTAGGGATCGCTTCCACCAAGTTCCAGTACAGTTTTCTTTAAAACTGCACCTGCTTTTTCCGCAACGGATTTTCCTGCAGGAACACTTCCTGTAATAGTAACCGATGAAATATTTTTATTATTAATTATTTCTCCTACTGATTTGGAAGAAACAATAATGGTTCTAAAAAGATTTTCCGGAAAATCTGCTTCACGAAAAATTTCTTCGATAGCCAAGGCACTGCCTGTTACATTTGAAGAGTGTTTTAAAATCCCTGCATTGCCAGCCATTAAATTTGGTGCAGCAAATCTGAACACCTGCCAGAAAGGGAAATTCCATGGCATAATTGCAAGAACAACTCCAAGCGGCTGAAAAGTTACAAAACTGTTTGATGCTTCTGTATCAATAATTACATCTGAAAGAAAAGTTTCTGCATTATCTGCAAAGTAATCGCAAACCCATGCACATTTTTCAACTTCGGCGTAAGACTGCTTTATAGGCTTCCCCATTTCTTCGGTCATCAGTCTTGCATATTTCTCTTTTTTATTTTTAAGAATATGCGAAGCTTTTTTCATACAGGATTTCTTTACTGAGAAATCAGTATCCTTCCAGTTTAAGAAAGCTGTATTTGCTTTAATGATAATTGATTCAATTTCCTCTAATGACATTTCTTTATAGGATTTTATTTCTTTTCCGTTTGCAGGATTTATGGATTTAATCATGATACACATTCCTTTTGAACTTTTGTTACATTATTTTAGTCTAACATCTATAATATAAGTTAATCGATGAATATTAAATCTATCCTAATTGTTTTATTGACCTTAATCATCCTAATAATAAATAAAACTGCTGCCCAAACTTTAAGTGGTGAAGAAATTTATAAAAGATGTAGTCCATCAGTTTTGTATTTAATTAGCTATGACTTTAAAAACAAACCAAGTGCAATTGGAAGTGGTGTAATAATAAACAAAGAAGGTCTAATTGCCACAAATTACCACATTTTTGAAAATATGCAGAACATAGCGGCAATATTTGGAAAAGATACAATAAAAAATCTTAGTGTTGTTGCGGCTGATGTATTAAGAGATATTTTAATATTGTATGACGAAACAAATAAATTAAATGCTTCAGCGGAATTAGGAAATTCAGATAGCATTTTGGTAGGTGAAACAATATTTGCTATTGGTAATCCAGAAGGGTTAGAAAAAACATTTTCAGATGGGAGAATAAGTGGTAAAAGATATGATCCATATTTAAATAGAGATATAATACAAATATCTGCACCAATCTCGCATGGAAGTAGTGGTGGTGGTTTATTCAATTCAAAAGGTCAATTAATAGGAATTACATATAGTGGCTTTAAAGAAGGACAAAATTTAAACTTTGCAATTCCAATTAATGACTATCTTAAAATCAGACCATCTAATTTTAAAAATATTTCTGAAATAACGACAAAATTTTATAAAGGTTATAATGCCTTACAATCTGGAAATTATGAAGAATCTCTTAAATATTTTCTAATCATAGAAGGTTTTCTTAAGGACAAACAAAAATCAAAATTTCATGGCGATTTTTTCTTTTTAATTGGTGAAGCTTATAGTCAATTAAAAAATTCACAAAAAGCATTATATTATTTTAATGAAGCTATTAAAATTGACAGTAATTTTGTTGAAGGATATAATAGGATTGGTAGTGAACACATGTTTAGAGGAGAATTAGATGTTGCTGAAAATTATTTTAATAAATCAATTTTATTAGACCCTAATTTTGCTCCAGCTTATAGCAATAAGGGCAGTATATTTTTGATGAATAATAATTTAGATGATGCTTTATTTTTTTTCAATAAAGCTATTCAGATAAATAAATATTTTGCTACTGCTTATAATAATATTGGGGTGCTATTAAACAAAAAGGCAAGTTATAATGAATCTATTAAATACCATTTAATTGCATTACAAATAGAACCAAATATTGGCTTGTATTATTTAGGTTTAGCAAATTCATATTTTGATAAAGAAGAATATGATTCCTCAAAGTTTTATGTCGAAAAAGCTATAAAACTAGATAAGATGTTAGATAAGGCATATATTTTATTGATTGATATATATTGTATTAAAGAAGAATACAAAATGGCTTTAGAACAATGTGAAGTATTTCTGGAGTTATATCCAAGATCTTTTGTTGGATATAACAAAATTGGTCAAATCCATATTATGCAAAATAATTATGATCAATCATTGCAATTCTTTAATAAAGCATTAGCAGTTAATCCTAAAGACCCGAGTACATATTATTATTTAGGTAGATTATATTTTTCCATTAAAAATTTTGATAGTACAAAAATTTTTTTGAATAAAGCTATAGAAAATGATTCATCTTATTCGGCGGCATATAAATATTTAGGATATGTAAAATATGCTGAATTAAATTTTGAAGATGCAATTACAACTTTTCATAAAGCTTTAGAGTTAAATCAATATGACTATGAATTATATTGGTTTTGGGGAGATACCTATAGAGCTCTTTGTAAATTTGATTCTGCAATTATTTTTTATAACAGAGCCTTATCTTTAAATGATAAGAAGGAAGAAATATTATATGATCTCGGGGTTGTTTATGAAAGGCTGAATGATGATTCAGAAGCAATTAAATATTATAAAAAATCCTTTGAAAAAAATAAAAAGTTCTATAAAAGTTATATAGTTTTAAGTTCTTTGTATTTAAAGAAAAATTTATATGATGAAGCAATCGAAATACTAGTCTATATATTAAATCTTGGTTGCTTTGATCCAGGTCTTTATAATAATCTTGCAATAGCATTTATTAATAAAAAGGACTTTATTTCTGCAAAGGTTTACTTAGAGGATGGATTAAGAAAAAATCCTGAAGATGAAGGAATAATGAATTCTTTAAGTAAAGTATTCTACTATTTAGACGAAATAAAAACTGCAATAAAATATGCACAACAGGCTGCAAGATTGGGTTCAAAAGAAGCTCAAGATTGGTTAACCAAAAGTAATCTTACTTGGTAAGTTTCACATCACTCTTTTAATTACAACAAGAGTTTTATCATCTGAATATTTACCATCCTTAGAGAATTTTACCACATCTTCAAGAATGCTATAGGTAATTTCCTTTGGAGAAAGATGTTTATTCTTTCTAAGTAAATTGATTATCCTTTCTTCACCATAACCTTCAAATTCTTCATTTGCTGAATCAGTTATTCCATCAGAATAAATCAGTAGAACATCACCTATCTCAAAGTTTATATTTTCAACTGTATATTTTGCATGAGGAGAAGGACCAAGAACAGGACCTGTTGGATTAAGATAAATTATCTCATCGGATTTACTTCGAATAAAAAATGGCGGGTTATGCCCGGCATTTGAATAAAGAAAGAGTCCGCCTTTATCTCTTGAAAGCTCTCCATAAAAAAGTGAAGAGAATTTATCATCGGCAAAAATTTTATTTACAAGCTGGTTCATTCTTTTCATAAGAGAAGTAATCTTAATCTCAAAATTGCAGGCCATTCTTAAAGCACCCGAGATGTACATTGCCT
This sequence comes from Ignavibacteria bacterium RBG_16_34_14, assembly GCA_001802865.1. GTDB lineage: Bacteria > Bacteroidota > Ignavibacteria > Ignavibacteriales > Ignavibacteriaceae > RBG-16-34-14. The sequence goes on along the minus strand of MHAF01000130.1, from coordinate 17,540 downwards.
CCGCAGCAGCAGCAACACCTTTGCTTGCAGCATCGCCGATTGTAACTCCAAGTCTTTCCTGTTCATCCCCAACTTCAAGATAATCGAAAAAATCACCTCCAACAATTTCAGCAGGATCAGTGATACCGAATAACATATAATTTTGGAACTTGTATTCATGTTCAGGCAAAATACTTTTCTGAAGCTCTCTTGCTTTATCAAGATCTGCTTTAAGTACCTTTGCACTGTGGCTGTATCTTTTGGCTTTGATTTGGGAGGTAAGGGCAGTTGCAATAATATTCAGAGTTATGCGAAGTTCTTCATCAATGTTACCGCTATTCAATGCAAGTATATATTCATAATATGATTTACTGTCAACTTTTAATTTCTCGCCAACACCTGAAGCAGAATATTTAAAAATTCCTTTACTGCGAAGCTCCTCGTCTGTTTCACTTCCTAATATTGTTCTCTCTTTGGCAATTAAATCAAACATCGGGTATCGCGCGATTATGATTTGAAAATTCTCATCTATCTTTTCAACATTTCCGGTCTGGTAAAGAAGATTATAGGCTTCTTCCTTCAGATTAAGTTTCCACAACCTTCCGCCGTTAACATAAATTTCTTCCTTATCAATAATCTGGTTAATAACCTCAATAAGCATTTCCTTCTCTGAGGAGAAGTTCTGGTTTGCTATTGTTTCAACTGTCTTATATAATTTTTTCTGGTCCATCAGTAAAATAATTCTCTTATTGCTTCAAAAATTTTTTTTATCTTAAAATCCTAATCAACTAATATAATTTTTGTTTGTTCAAATTTATTCTGAATAAAAATTAATCATATCTTCTATTGCTTTATAACAGACAGGACAAAAATTGTCAACCGAAAGCGAGTGCATAGTGCAATCTATTTTTGGACGATAAACGCCTTTGGCAGTATAACCTCCGCCTTCAAAAGCACCGACAACATTTTTATATTTTTCCTCATTCGGTGTGGGAATAGGAACATCATCATCTACTATATCTTTCCACTTGGAATCAAAATCTATAAGCGTAGTAAGATTTGCTTCAATGGGTTCAACATCAAGAGGATAAAAATTTTCATAAGCAACATCCGAGGTGTAATACTCATCGGCAAGTCCTGCAAAACCATGGCCAAACTCATGCACAGTTATATACTTTTCAAATTTATTTTTATTTATGCACACAGAGTAATGATTATAAATTGCGCCGCCGCCATATTTATCAGAATTAACAAGAATAAATATCTGATCATAAGGTGCATTCGCTGCAACATCACAAACAGTTTTATAATCTCCGGTCATTAAATATCTGTCAAGATCAAATGTAAAAAAATTTGAATTCATCAGGGTTTTCTTCCAGATATTGTCTGCAGGAATATCAGTTCCCGATTCTTCAGAAGGTGCTTCAACTCCATAAATATTAAACTTATTTTTATTTTCTTTATAAGGAGAAGAATTAAAAAGATGGTGAGAAAATTCCTCACAATCTTTCTTGAACAATTCCATTTCTTCTTTTGTGTATCCTTCAGGAATAATAACTATATCCACTTTATTTGAAGGGTCGCCGTTTTTCAGAACATTAAAGGTTGGATATTTATGCCTGTTATCTTTTTTAATAAAATAATTTGCCGGATCAATTTCATACTCAAATTTTTTAACAGGGTTATTTTTCTTATCTCTACTATAAAACTCAACTCGTACAGTTTTTTTAGGATAAGGAATAACAACAACTTCATTAAAACCCTTTGTTGTTGTTTTTGCTTCATCTACAGTTTGCCATTCACTAAAAAGAGTTGTGTAAGTTTTAGAAAAGATAAGCTCATCAGTTTCTTTATCAAAGACTTTGATTATATAATCACCATAATTAAAAATATCCAATAGATTTTTCTTTGAACCACCCCAGTATGGTTCTTCAATCAATTCATCCATTGCATAGAAATCATTTTGCCAATCACCAAAATGATAGTAATCTATTCTCAGAGATTTGTTAAGAAAATAATCATCAAAGTTTATTTGGGAATATGAAAAAGGAAGAATAAAGAATGCTAAAAGAATGATATATTTTTTCATAAATGTAGTTTTGTTTTGTTAATAAAATGTTTCTGTGTCATTGCGAATCCCGATTTATCGGGATGAAGCAATCTCAAAATTATCTCCATATTAATCTTAGAGATTGCTTCGCTCGGAGACTCGCTCGCAATGACATACTCAGATTTTAATTTTTCTTGAGCCGGGTTTTACTAATTCAATTCCTTCTTTGCAAAGAGGACATTCTTCCTGAGAAAATGATATTGCATCAAGCTTAATTGTACTGAATTGTGGATAGGAAAAATTTACTTTTCCATTACTGCGATCAACTATGTAACCAACGCCAACAACTTCGGCACCATAATTTTTAACTATATCAATAACCTCAAACACAGATCCACCTGTTGTAACAACATCTTCACAGACTAAAACTTTCTCACCTTTTTCTAAACTAAAGCCTCTTCTTAAAGAAAGAGTTTTATCTTCCCGTTCAGCAAAGATTGATCTCTTATTTAGCTGTCGTGCAACTTCCTGTCCAACAATAATTCCTCCTATTGCCGGCGCAATTACAGTATCAATTTCAGTTGAATGATAATGATCAGAAATTAATCCGCAGATCTTTTCTGCATATTCCGGGTATTGTAAAACTTTTGCGCATTGGAAATATACATTACTATGGTGACCGGAAGTAAGCAGAAAATGTCCTCTTAACAACGCACCTGTATTTTCAAATATTTCCAGGATTTCTTTCCTGCCTGCCGGCAGGTACGGTTCACTCAAGTTCATTTAAAAATTCTCCGAAAACTCTGTGGAACTCTGTGTAATCTCTGTGGATCTCCGTGTAACTAATTTTTTTAAAAATCACACTGAGTTCCACTGAGAAGACACTGAGATTCACAGGGTATAACAAGTTGTGTAACAGATTCTGCAAGATGGAAAGGTTAGAAAGAAAATTTAATCTATTCTTCATTTAGAAAGTTTATCAATAATTGCAGCAAGCTTAAAATCTTTTTCGGTAACACCACCTTCGCTATGTGTTGAAATAGTGATTTTTACTTTATTCCATGAGTGAAGAAAAATATCAGGATGATGATTCATCTTTTCAGCTTCATCTCCAACTTTATTTACAAAATTTAATGCTTCTTTGAAATCTTTAAATTGATAATCACTCTGAATTTGGTTGTTATCGAAATTCCAGTTATCGACATTTTTCAGCTTATTCATTATTTCATTTGAACCAAGTAATGCCATTTTACACCTCTAATCTTTTTACAAATTCTCCATAGGAGTCCTTTGGACATTCAAATTTAAACAAAAAAAAGCGTCCCGAAAAGTGGGACGCTTTTTATTAAAAGTATGCTAATCCCCTTAGGAACCTTCGGTAGAATCACTCTTTGATTCACCGGCAACTTCCTCCTCTAAATTTTCATCAACAAAAATCAATTCTTCAGATGGAGGATAATGTTTTGCAAGTATCTTTGAACCTTCCTTAAACGTTCCTCTAAGAATTTCTTCAGCAATAGGATCTTCAACATATTTCTGGATTGCCCTTCTTAAAGGTCTTGCACCGAACTTCTGGTCAAATCCTTTCTCAACAAGGAAATTCTTTGCCGATAGATCAAGAGCAAAGTGCATCTTATTATCTTTAATATTTTTATGAAGGTCTTTCAATTCGATATCAATGATCTTAAGAATATCTTCTTTAGTAAGATTTCTGAATACAATTGTTTCATCAACCCTATTTAAAAATTCAGGATTGAAAAGTTTTCTCATTGCATCTTCAACTGTATTTTTCAGAGATAGATATTGATCTTCAGCCTTTTCAGAACCAAAACCGAAGGAACCAATATTCTTAATATCCCGTGCACCGATATTCGAAGTCATTATAATTATTGTATTCTTGAAATCTACTTTTCTTCCAAGCGAATCGGTTAAAGTTCCATCATCCAGAACCTGCAGCAATATGCTGAATATATCCGGGTGAGCTTTTTCAATTTCATCAAACAATACTACTGAGTAAGGTTTCCTGCGGACTTTTTCTGTAAGCTGTCCGCCTTCTTCATATCCAACATATCCGGGAGGAGCTCCAACCAATCTTGACAGAGAGAATTTTTCCATATACTCACTCATATCAATCCTGATTAAAGCATTCTCGCTATCAAAAAGATAACGGGCAAGTGCTTTGCATAGTTCTGTTTTACCAACACCTGTAGGACCAAGGAAAATAAAACTACCGATAGGTCTGTTGGGATTCTTTAATCCTGCTCTTGTTCTTCTAATAGCTTTTGTAAGTTTGGAAACCGCTTCATCCTGTCCCACAATCTCCATCTTAAGAGCATCTTCCATCTTAAGAAGTTTTTCAGATTCTGTTTGCGCAACTCTGTTAACTGGAATTCCGGTCATCATTGCAACAACGGTTGCGATATCTTCTTCATTAACATCATGAATAACATCTTTAGTTTTATTTTCCCATTCACGTTTTGCAATTTCAAGCTCTGACTGGAGATTTCTTTCTTTATCTCTTAATCTTGCTGCTTCTTCATAATCCTGTTTTTTAACAACAGATGCTTTCTCATGACGAACATCCTCAATCTTTGCTTCAAGATTAAGTACATCTTCAGGAACTTCAAAATTACCCATATGAACTCTTGAACCTGCTTCATCGAGAACATCAATTGCTTTATCGGGATGATGTCTGTCCGTAATATATCTTGAACTTAAACGCACAGCAGATTCAATTGCATCATCAGTGTATTTAACTCTATGATGCTCTTCATATTTAATTTTAATGTTATTAAGAATTTGCAGAGTCTCATCATAAGTTGGAGGATCAACCATTACTTTTTGAAATCTTCTGTCAAGAGCACCATCTGTTTCAATATATTTTCTGTATTCATCAAGAGTAGTAGCGCCGATGCACTGAATATCACCTCTTGATAATGCTGGTTTAAACATATTGGAAGCATCTAGTGAACCGGATGCGCCGCCTGCACCAACAATAGTATGAAGCTCATCAATGAAAAGGATAACATCCTTTGCTTTTTCAAGCTCATTCATAAGAGCTTTCATTCTCTCTTCAAACTGTCCTCGGTATTTTGTTCCTGCAACCAAACCAGCAAGATCCAAAGTAACAACTCTTTTATCCTGTAATGTTCTTGGAACTTTCTTTTGAACTATTCTTAAAGCCAAACCTTCTGCAATTGCTGTTTTACCAACTCCGGGTTCACCAATAAGAACAGGATTGTTTTTCTTTCTCCTGCTGAGAATCTGAGCAACACGTTCAATTTCTTTTTCACGTCCAACAACAGGATCGAGTTTGTCTTCTACTGCAAGTTTTGTAACATCCCTTCCAAAATTATCAAGTACCGGAGTTTTAGTCCTTTCAACTTTTTTATCAGGAGGATGAGGAACAGAACCACCAATATCTTTAGCTCCTTTACTTGAAAGCATTGCATTCAATTCTGCTCTTGCACCATCATAAGTTACATTAAATTGATGAAGAATCTGAGTTGCAATATTATCTTCATCTCTTAATAAAGAAAGTAAAAGGTGCTCTGTACCAATAACATCAGCTTTATAAATTTTAGATTCTATCTGAGTAATCTTTAAAACTTTTTCTGCTTGTTTAGTTAGAGGAATGTTTCCAATAGTAAGTGTACCACCGGAAGTTCTTACGGTATCTTCTATAGCTTTTTTTAATTTTATCATATCACAATCAAGGTTACGAAGTATTCTTACTGCAACACCCTGACCTTCCCGAATTATTCCCAACAGAAGATGTTCGGTTCCAATATAATCGTGCCCTAGTCTTAAAGCCTCTTCACGACTTAATCTTATTACATCCTGCAATCTATCTGAAAAATTTCCATCCATCTAATTTTCCTCTTTACGATTAACATTGACGAACATTTTATAAATGTTCAGTGATTTTAACTATTTAAATAACTACCTTGTTTAATGGGGCACTTGTAGCCCTCCATCAAAAAATCATATTTACGTTCTATAATGATATTAGCAAAAAGCTTTATTAAATCCAATAATAAGTGAACTCCAACAACTTAGCAAATTATCACGTACAAATTAAAGGATTCTCTCAATATCACAAAAGACAATAATTATACCAGATATACACTCAGATGTTTCTTGAACAACTATTAACAATTTACATCGTATATTCCTTTGATAGATTAATTGACTGTTACACATTGTATTCTATTAAGTAAAATTTTGTACTGAAAGCATACAATTATTACTTTGAATCGTTTACTCGTTATTTGCTAAAAAACTAAATTTGTGGTAAAATTAAAAACACGATCTAAATAATTGGAGTTATTATGGAAGCAATTACAGGGGTATCTATTATAGTTATAATAGGAATAATCCTTTTTCTTATTCTTTTTCTCTATTTCGTTCCGTTGGGTTTATTTATTACCGCATTCTTTTCGGGAGTAAAAGTAAAAATATTCAGAGACCTAATTGGAATGAGACTTAGAAAAGTACCACCCGTAGTTATTGTCAGAAGCATGATAACCGCGACAAAAGCCGGTATTAAGGTTGAAATGGGAAAATTAGAAGCCCACTTTCTTGCCGGAGGAAATGTTATTAAAGTTATTAATGCTCTGGTATCTGCTGATAAAGCAAACCTCGGTTTAACTTTTGAAAGAGCTACAGCAATTGATTTGGCAGGAAGAGATGTTCTTGAAGCTGTTAAAATGTCAGTTATCCCTAAAGTAGTTGAAACCCCTATGGTAGCTGCAGTTGCAAAAGATGGAATTCAATTAAAGGCAATTGCAAGAATAACTGTAAGAGCAAATATTGAACGTTTGGTAGGTGGTGCGGGTGAAGCTACAATTCTAGCACGTGTTGGGGAAGGAATAGTTTCAACAATCGGTTCAAGTACAAGCCACAAAGAAGTGCTCGAAAACCCTGATAAAATTTCTAAAAGTGTTCTAGCAAAAGGTTTGGATTCAGGTACTGCTTTTGAAATTCTTTCTATTGATATTGCAGATGTTGATGTTGGAGAAAATATTGGTGCTAAACTACAAACTGACCAGGCAGAAGCAGATCTTAAAATTGCAAGAGCTAAAGCTGAAGAGAGAAGGGCAGCTGCTGTGGCTGTTGAACAGGAAATGATAGCTGAAGTAGCTAAGCAAAGAGCAAGAGTAGTTGAAGCAGAAGCTGAAATTCCAAAAGCTATGGCTGAAGCTTTCAGATCCGGTAACCTTGGGATTTTTGATTATTACAAAATGAGAAATCTTCAGTCGGATACGGAAATGAGGGAATCAATTGCAAAACCTGAAAAGAAAAAAGACGAATCAAATATCTAATGGATGATATATTCCAAATATTAATTTATATTTTTATTATAGTTAGCTTTCTAGCCTCTTTATTTAAGAAGAAGCAAAAACCACAGGATAAAAGTAGCGAACCAGCTTTTAAACCTACTCCTCAGCCAAGGATGGAGACAAAACCTTCCCAGCAGGAAGACTATGATATCTTAAAAGAAATAGAGAAGATGTTTAAAACAGAAATTCCAGCTCCTCAAAAAGAAAGGGAAATGACTCTTCAAAAAGAGAATATAGAAACTCCTTCGGAACATACAAGGTCCGAAGATTGGCATCAACCTTCTCAACAAGAACATAAAGCTACCTTTTCTGAGCATACTCCAGAAATGTGGGAAGATAAAAGAAGAAAAACTGAAGAGAAACGGAAAGTTGTTAATGAAAAAATTATTAAACAGGCGACAATGTTTGAAAAACATCTTACGAGAACAGATGGAGAAAAATCCGATATTAGAAAAAATATGAAGCAAAGATTTAAAGAACCTGCATCTTTAAAAGAATATATTATTTTCTCAGAAATAATTGGAAAGCCAAAAGCATTACAGGAATGATTCAAAAGAAATATAAGCTGAAAAGAATTAATGAAACGGGCTTTACAAAACCTATTATTGATGAAGCCCGTTTCGTTATTAATTATAAGAACGAACTGAATCCTGCACAATATGAGGCTGCTTCTGCTGTTGATGGCGCATACTTAATTATTGCAGGTGCGGGAACCGGAAAAACAAGAACTCTCGTTTACAGAGTTGCAAGATTAGTTGAACTTGGTTATGACCCTCAATCAATTCTACTTCTGACTTTTACACGCAAAGCTGCAAATGAAATGATGAACCGTGCTGCAATTCTTCTGGATCACCGATGCTCTAAAATTCTTGGCGGTACTTTTCATTCTTTTGCTAATTCGGTTTTAAGGAAATATTCCAAAGCTGCTAATCTTGATCCTTCATTCACAATTCTTGATCAGGGAGACACACAGGATGTTATAAATCTTATAAGGACACAAAGCGGATTTATTGGAAAAGAAAAAAGATTTCCTAAAAAAGAAACCCTTGGAAAAGTGTACAGCTTAAGTGTTAATACCGGAAAAAAGGTTGAAGAGATTATCGAAGAAGATTACCCTCATTTTATTGACCAGCTTAATAAAATTCTTGAGATACAAAAAATCTTTACGGAATATAAAAGAAGAAATAATCTTCTTGATTATGATGATCTGCTCGTTTATCTGAAAAATTTTCTTGAGGATTTTAATCCCGGGACTAAATCTCTATTAAGCTCGATCAAATTTGTAATGGTTGATGAATACCAGGATACAAATAAGCTTCAGGCTGATGTTGTTAAAGGTCTTACTCAGATTAATAAAAATATTATGGTCGTTGGAGATGATTCACAGGCAATTTATTCCTTCAGAGGTGCAAACTTTAAGAACATTATTGAGTTCCCAAAACTCTTTAACGATGTTCAAATCATTAAGCTTGAAGAAAATTACAGAAGTACACAGGAAATTTTAAACTTTGCTAACCAGATTACAGAAGGTGCTATTGAAAAATATACAAAGCATCTTTATGCAATTAAACCCGGCGGTGAGCTTCCTTTTATAGTTGCTGCTTCTACAGAAAATCTTCAATCAAAATTTATTGTAGAAAAAATACTTGAACTTAGAGAAGAAGGTGTTCCACTTGGAGAAATTGCTGTTCTTTTCAGATCCTCATTTTTTTCATTTGATCTTGAAATTGAATTAACAAAAGCAAACATTCCTTTTCAAAAATTCGGTGGGATGAAGTTTGTTGAATCTTCTCACATTAAAGATGTTCTTGCGTTTCTCAGAATTGCATCCAACCCAAAAGATGTTGTAAGCTGGTACAGAGTTTTACTTTTGCATGAGGGGGTTGGACCAAAAACCGCACAAAAAATTCTTGATGAACTTGCAACCGCAAGACTAACTATAAAAGCAAACCCTGAGAATATTACTAACTTCAGTTACAATGACCGGATTGTAAAGCTTTTTCAGCTCTTATATACACTTCATACAAAAAATGATTTGCCTTCAGAAAAGCTTGATCTTGTTCTTGAATATTATTATCCAATCTTTAAAAATATTTATGATGATTTCAACAAACGGAAGAAAGATCTTGAGATATTCCAGAACATATCTGAGAATTATAAGTCACTTGACTCGCTTTTGGCAGATATGGCTATCGAACCTATAATTGACAGCGTAATTGATGTTGAAGCCACCGACCGTGAAGATGAATATCTGACTCTCTCTACTATACATTCGGCAAAAGGACTTGAGTGGCATTCTGTTTTTATCATTCATGCCGTTGAAGGTTACTTTCCTTCCAGCAGATCGTACGATAATATTGATACTCTTGAAGAAGAACGAAGACTTATGTATGTAGCATCAACAAGAGCAAAGCAAAATTTATTTGTTACTTACCCAATGAACCTTTATGATCGGGAAGCAGGAATTACTCTTTCAAAACCTTCAAGGTTTATTTCAGAAATGAATCCGCAGCTTGCAGAAGGATGGCTTATTGATGAAGACTTTTAACAAGTAAATTCTGTCTAATGTTATTTCCTGTTTTAATTATTCTGATTTTTCTATTTCTGCTAATTAACCTTCTCTTTTACATTTCAATAAAAAAGACTTTCTCAAAAAATATTATTCAAAGTTATGAAACTAAGATTTCAATTATAGCTGCAGCAAAAAATGAGGAGGAGAATATTGCAAATCTCATTGATGCTCTTGATAAACAGGATTATGATAGAAATCTTTTTGAAGTAATTATAGTAGATGATAGTTCAACTGATAAAACCTATGAATTTACCTGCAGAGAAATAACTGATAAAACAAATTTCAAAATCATTAAAGCTGATTCAAAACTCTTCTCAGGTAAAAAAGGTACATTAACAATCGGAATCGGAAAAACTCAGAATGATTTCATAATGATTACCGACGCTGATTGTACTCCGCAAAAAGATTGGGTAAAAATTTATTCGGGAATTTTTTCTGAAGGATTTGATTTTGTCTTTGGTGTAGCTCCATTCATTAAAGAAAATTCATTTATAAATTATCTTTCCTGTTTTGAAAATATCAGGACAAGTATTATTACTTTTTCTGCAGCAATTCTAGGATTTCCATATTCAGCAGCAGCAAGGAACTTTGGTTTTAAAAAATCATCTTTTGAAAAGATTAGGGGTTATTCAAATACACTCGAAACACTAAGCGGCGATGATGATTTATTAATTAGAGAAGCTGTTAAAAATAAAATGAAGATAGGTTTGGCAACTGAGAAAGGATCATTTGTTTATTCTAAAACAAAAAATAATTTTAAAGATTATCTGAAACAGAAAGCAAGACATACACAAACTTCTCTTCATTATCTGTCAAAACACAAACTCTTTTTAGCTTTATGGCATTTACTGAATTTATTTTTTCTCTTCTCTCCAATTTTAATTTTTGTTGATACAATCTTCCTATCATTATTTATTGTAAAGATCCTTACAGATATGATAGTCGTTTTCAATCTTCAGAAATATTTTGAATATAATTTTAGTCCTTTAAGGATATTTTATTTACAGATTACTTACGAATTATTTCTTATTCTTAATTTTTTTAATGCACTTATTGGAAAAACTGATTGGAAGAAATAAAATTCCTTTTTGCTTTATACATTTAAACAAATATTTTTGAATAGCTATAAATCAATTTACAATGGATTATAAAGAATTAGCTGAAAAAGCTATTAAAGCAAAATCAAAAGCACTACCTCCATACTCTAATTTTCATGTTGGAGCCGCATTATTAACTGAGAATGAGAAAATTTATCTTGGAGGAAATATTGAGAACAGTTCTTACAGTCTTACAGTTTGTGCAGAAAGAGTAGCAGTATTCAAAGCAATCTCAGAGGGTGAAAGAAAATTTAAAGCAATTGCAATAGCAAGTGATGATACTGGCTTTTGCCCGCCTTGTGGAGCCTGCAGACAAGTGCTTCAGGATTTATGCGGTAGTGACATTGATGTGATAATGGTAAATCAAAAAAAAGAGTTAAAGATTCTCAAACTTTCTGAACTTCTTCCCCTTCCATTTGGAGATGATAAACTTAAAAAATTATGAATGTTGACTGTTAAATGTTGAATCTTTTTTAATTCAAAATCCAAAACTCAAAATTTAAAATTTCTATGAACGAATTTGAACTGCACTCAATACCTGGAGAAACCGGATGGATTGAAGTAATAGCCGGCTGTATGTTCAGCGGTAAAACGGAAGAATTAATAAGAAGATTAAGACGCGCACAGATTGCTAAACAGAATGTTAAAATTTTTAAACCAAAAATTGATGCAAGGTTTTCAAACAACTCTATAGTTTCTCACAGTGAACAATCACTTCCATCTATTTTGATAGATGATATTAATGAAGTAATTGAATCTGCAAAAGATGCAAAAGTTATCGGGATTGATGAAGCACAATTTTTCTCTTCTGATATTGTGAACATCTGCAACACATTAGCAAATAATGGTAAGAGAGTAATTGTAGCGGGTCTTGATCAGGATTATAAAGGAATTCCATTTGAGCCGATGCCTCAGCTTCTTGCAATTGCAGAATATATAACTAAAACTTTGGCAATATGTGTTGTCTGCGGAAATCCTGCAGATAAAACCCAGAGAAAAACATCTTCATCAGAAAGAGTTATTGTAGGTGCTTCAGATATTTATGAAGCCCGCTGCAGAAAATGTCATTACATTCCAAATGAAAGTTAAGGTAACCTTATGAATTTTATTGATATCCTGCGGGGATTTTTAGGAATACTGCTTATCGTTGCAATTGCTTTCCTTCTTTCAAACAATAAAAGAAAAATAAACTGGCGGTTAGTGATTGTTGGGCTTGGGCTTCAACTCGTGTTTGCAATTTTTATAATTAAAGGTGATAGTCTCAGGGAAATCTTCTATCCACTTGGCTGGGTAAAAGATTTTTTCTATTGGGTAAGCGGTTTCTTTGTTCTTGTTTTAAATTTCACAACGGAAGGAGCCGAATTTGTTTTTGGGGGTCTTGCAATAAGTCCCGGTTCAGTTGGTAGCCTCGGAATGTTTTTCGCTTTCCAGGTATTACCAACAATCATTTTCTTCGCCAGCTTGATGTCAATTCTCTATTACCTTGGAATAATGCAAAGAGTTGTTCAGGCTATGGCCTGGGTTATGGCAAAATCTATGGGAACTAGTGGTGCTGAATCTCTCTCCAATACAGCAAATATTTTTGTTGGACAAACTGAAGCTCCCCTTATGATTAAACCTTTTATAAAAGGAATGACAAAAAGTGAATTACTAACTATTATGGTTGGAGGAATGGCAACCATTGCGGGTGGTGTAATGGCTGCTTATATACAAATACTTGGACAATCATATGCTCAATCATTGGGTATCCCACTCAATGAAGCGAGGCACATTTTTGCAACTCATCTTCTTGGTGCAAGTGTAATGGCTGCGCCAGCCTCATTGGTAATCTCAAAAATCTTATTCCCCGAAACTAAGACACCCGAAACTAAAGGAACTGTTAGAATAAATGTAGAGAAAAATGCTTCCAATGTTGTTGAAGCAGCTGCAGTTGGTGCCGGGGATGGACTTACTCTTGCACTTAATGTTGGCGCAATGCTTATTGCTTTTATAGCTCTTATTGCTCTAATTAACTATTTACTCCAGGGTTTTGGTGATTTAATCGGAATTAATGAAACATTGAAAGCTAATTTTGGAAAGCCACTTAATTTTCAATTGTTAATCGGACTTGTACTTCAATACCTTGCTGTTGGAATTGGTGTTCCCTGGCAGGATGCCCTTGAATTCGGAAGTCTCATCGGAACAAAAATCGTTTTAAATGAATTTGTCGCTTATCTTGATATGGGAACATTGATCCAGTCAAAAGCAATTTTAACTGAGAAAGCAATTTTCATGGCAACTTATGCTTTATGCGGTTTTGCAAATTTCAGCTCTATTGCAATACAGATTGGAGGAATAGGACCTCTTGCACCAAACAGGAAATCTGAAATTGCAAGTCTCGGAATAAAAGCAGTTATAGGTGGTTCACTTGCTACTTTAACAACTGCAACTTTAGCAGGAATTTTGTTTTAGGACTACTTGGTATAGAGGTATATGGTATATGGGTATAAAGGTTAAAGAAGAAATCCTTATACCTTTATACCCTATACCTAAAAACTTATGATTGATTTGAATTTTAAATACAAAGACTTAATAAATTTCTTCAAAGATAATTCCCCTTTTAAACCCGAACTTGCAATTATTCTTGGAAGCGGTTTAGGAGAATTCGCAGAAAGTGTAAATACAAAAAAAACTTTTTTAACATCGTCGCTTCCTGGTTATCCTTCATCTACTATTGAAGGGCATGCAGGCAAAATTCATTTTTCGGAATATGATGGGAAAAAACTACTTCTCTTCCAGGGAAGAATTCATCTTTATGAAGGATATAAAATCTACGAATGTATTCTTCCTGTCTTTATTGCATATAAAACAGGATGTAAAAAAATTCTTATTACAAATGCAGCAGGAAGCGTCAATTTAAATTTTCATCCCGGAGATTTAATGCTTATCAATTCTTTTAATGGAATAAATATTAAAAAGGAATTGACAAATTTAATTGGCCTTGCAGGAGTAGAAGAGAAAAATAGAATTCTTGATTTTCCCTCCTCATCTTTTAATAAAAAAATAATTGTTGCTGCTCTGCAAGAGAAGATAGAACTAAAAGAAGGAGTTTATTGGTATTCCAAGGGTCCGAGCTATGAAACTCCTGCAGAGATAAAAATGACACGCCTTTGTGGTGGAGATGCTGCTGGTATGTCTTCTGTTCATGAAGCAGTATTTTCTTCTTACCTTGGAATGGAAACTTCTGCAATATCCTGTATAACCAATTATGGGGCTGGCATTTCAAATGCAAAACTCTCACATTCAGATGTTACTGAAACAGCCAATCTTGTAAGAGAAAAATTTGAAAGGTTAGTAAAACGAATTATTTCTTCGGTTTGATTTTTATTCAAACTTCGAGACACTTTTCTCCGAACCTTAATGTTACTGACATAAAATTCCACTCATTTAATTGACTTTCTTACCCCTTACTGGTAACTTTGGCAGTTAAAATTTTAAGAAAATCCAACAGAAATAAAGAAAATATGAAACAATTCAGATTCAAGATAATAATTGTACTTGGTGCTATTGCGTTAAGCCTTTACCTTCTTTACCCAACATATAAAGATTACCAGAATTCTAAAGGAATTTCTGAAATCCTTGAACAAAAAAAGAAAGAAATAAAAGAATCTGAACCGAACATTTTAACTGAGGAACTTAATAAAAGAATAGAAGCAATTGAAGACAGTATTAAAGTTGCCGACCCTTCTATACAGGAAACACAACAAAAAAGAGTAAAGTTAGGATTGGATTTACAGGGTGGTATGCGTGTAGTTCTTGAAGTTAATACTGGCAAGCTTTTAGAAAAACTTGCTAAAGATCCTGATCAAACCTTTCATAATATTTTAAGAGAATCTCAGCAGGAAGCTGCACTTTCTGATGAATCCGTTGTTGATATAATCACAAGAAAATTCCAGGAAAAAGGAATTCGTCTCAGTCGTTATTTTGGAACAGTTAGAGAAGATGACGACAAAATAATAAGTGATTTGAAATCGAATGCTGAAGATGCTGTATCTCGCGCAATGGAAATTATACGTAACCGGGTTGACCAGTATGGTGTTGCAGAACCTTCTATACAGAGACAGGGTACCAGGAGAATAATTGTTGAGCTTCCGGGAATTGCACGTGAAGAAGAAGCAAAACAGCTTTTGCAGGGAACGGCACTACTGGAATTTCGTTTGGTTAAAGATCCTGAATTCACAATTAATGTTATGAAAAAAGTGGATGAGGTCTTGGCAGGAAAAGTTGTAAATGATACAACAAAAGCAGATACTTCATTGGTTTCAGCCGACACAACCACAACTGATACAACTGCCAGTGATACAACACAAAAAGAACTTACTGAGGAAGAATTCAAAAAAGAGCATCCTTTCTTTGCAACTGCTATGATAAATCCTGAAAGTAATACAGCAGATGCTTATGTAAGAGAGGATGAAAGAAATAAGCTGCAATTAATGCTCAGTCGTCTGGAAGTAGAAAAAGTAATTCCTAACAATGTTGAATTTGTTTTTTCTGCTAAGCCAATTGCTTTTCAGGAGGGTAAGGGAATCTATCTTCTTTACCTCGTTAATAAAAATCCTGAGTTAACAGGCGGCGTTATAACAGATGCAAATGCTAACATTGATCCAAACACATCGGCACCGATTGTAAGCATGACAATGAATTCTGAAGGTTCTACAGAATGGGCAAGGATAACAGGGGCAAATGTAAATAAAAGAATTGCAATCATTCTTGATGGAGTTGTTTTTTCTGCCCCGAACGTTAATCAAAAAATTATTGGCGGACGCTCGCAGATTGAAGGTATGGATGATCTTGAAGAAGCCAAGCTTCTTGAAATCGTACTTAAAGCTGGTGCTCTTCCTGCACCTGTTGATATAATCGAAGAAAGAACAGTTGGACCTTCCCTCGGAGAGGATTCTGTAAACAGTGGATTTACTTCAATTGTCATAGGCTATTTTCTCGTAGCGCTCTTTATGATTTTATATTATAAAAGATCGGGTGGTGTTGCTGCTTTCAGTCTGGTTTTTACAGTTCTTTTCATATTTGGTGTACTTGCAGGTTTTAGTGCCACTCTTACTCTGCCCGGTATCGCAGGTATTATTTTAACTATCGGTATGGCAGTAGATTCAAACGTTCTTATTTATGAAAGAATAAGGGAAGAATTAGCTACAGGTAAAACTATTAAAGCTTCGATTGACAGCGGGTTTTCAAGAGCAAACTCAGCTATTATAGATTCCAATATAACAACGCTTGTTACGGGAATTATTCTTTACCAGTTCGGTACAGGGCCAATACAAGGTTTCGCTTTAACCCTTATGATCGGAATTGTTGCAAGTCTTTTCAGTGCATTAGTTATGGCTCGGCTTATATTTGATTACATGGTCTCAAAAGGTTTTAAAATTACTATAGGTTAATAATAGTTTTCACCGAAGTGATTCGGAAAAGGAGTTCTTTTTTAAATGCGCATATTTCAAAATCTTAATGTTGATTTCTTAAGCAAGAGAAAACTCTTTTACTTTATTTCATTAGCTTTATTTCTTATTGGCTTTATAAATATTATTTTCCGCGGCCTTGAATTTGGTATTGATTTCAATGGCGGTTCTGAAATTGTTCTTCAGTTTCAGAAACCTGTTGAGATAAGCGAGGTAAGAAAGAATATTGAAAATGTAGGTTTAGGAAATATTGAAGTAAAAACTTTTGGAGGTGAAACGGGAGTTTTAGTTAGAACTGAACTTCAGGAAATACCCCGCAATATTTATCCACAGATAATAAATAACATTGAAGCTGTAATAGATAAAAATTTCCCTGGTTTGGAAAAAAGAATAATTGACTCAACTGCCGGTTCAGTTACATATCAACTACCAAATCCCGATACAACAGATAAATTAATTACAATATTAAATAACTCAGGTTTTGAGACAAGTGAAGTTTCCGGTGAACCTGCAAACAGGGAATTAGTAGTAAGTGTTGGCATTGCCGATTGGATAAAAGAAAACCTTAAACAGAAAATGTCTGACAATCTATTTAGTACTCTGAAGGAAGAGAAGGTTGGGCCTAAAGTTGGAAAAGAACTAAAGCAGGATGCAATCATTGCTATTTTTGCTTCACTTGTTGCCATTTTGGTTTACCTCGGATTCAGGTTCAAATTTATCTTTGCTTTGGGTGCTGTCCTTGCACTCTTCCACGATGTTCTTATCACACTTGGTTTATATTCAGTTCTTTATGGTCTTATCCCCGGCTTAAATCTTGAAATAGACCTTACAATTGTTGGTGCATTTCTGACATTAATTGGATATTCAGTTAATGATACTGTAGTTGTATTCGATAGAGTAAGAGAGAATCTGAAGATACACAAATCGCTTCCCTTAAAAGAAATAATAAACATGAGCGTTAACAGAACTATGAGTCGTACAATCCTAACGGGAGGTACTGCACTATTAACACTTTTAGTTTTACTTGGATTTGGAGGTGATGTTTTAAGA
>MHAF01000129.1 GCA_001802865.1 Ignavibacteria bacterium RBG_16_34_14 | reverse complement strand
ATTTAATTGATGAAAATTTCAAGAGTCAGCTTTTAGAATATTCACAAGCAAACCGGTTAGATAATCCCTCTTACATAGTTGTCAGTGAAGAAGGTCCGCAACATAACCGAACATTTACAATCAAAGTAATGATTGGCGACATTGAATACGGCATTGGTAAAGGCAAAAATAAAAAAAGTGCCGAACAGAATGCAGCTAATTCAGCCCTGGTTAAGATTGACTCCCTAAATAATTAATCTCAAATATCTTGTCGATACAACTTTCCCTTATAGATCGCTGAAGTAGAAATTTTATAGATTTAAATAATAGTCTCGAATTTTCATTGAGATAAGCTTCCTTCTTTCAGTCAAAAATTGTTCGTAATTATTGAAATCCATTTCAAAGATTGACTTTGGTATACAATTCTCATCGAGGTTTTTTTCTAACATTTCAAATTTATCAATAGAACCGTATTTCAATTTTGCACCATTACATTGTTTGAGTAATTCGGCGAAATAATCTTTAGGAGATTTACTACCAATCTTAATATTTATTTCGGATTGCATATAAACGTAGTTTGCAATCTGATTGTAATCAGATCTTTTAAAACCATTTCGTTTGAGATATTCTTTGGGAAAAATATGATGAATATCTCCCATATGAGTTATGAGATCATCGACAGAAATATCACGAGATAAAAATCCCTTATCATTTGAGCGAACTTGTGAAGCAAGATAAACATTGAAAAATGGACTGCTTGAAACGGAAGTGTCGAGACTTTGGACTAACGAAAAATCCCAAAAAGCTTCTGAAAGTTCTGCTGATTCCACATTCTGTAGAAACTCTTTGAATGGTTTGGAGGAAATATTTTTAATATCGAAATCAAATACGGATTCAGGTGAACCGGAATAGCGACCTGTTAGTACCGACATGACAAACCATTTTCGCACGTGACTTTCAATTTCAGCTTGATTGTAGTCTAAAGCTCTGAGTTTTAGGTAAACTATGTATGCAAAATTTAGCGTGTTTTGAGAACGAATAAGAGAAGTAGATACAAATCCCGCAGAGCGAATGATCATCACAAATCTTTTAAAGTTTGTTTCATTAATAAAATTTAGGATACCGCTTTCTAGTCGTTCAAAGGATTGTTTTGCAATTACATCTTCAAAAGTTCTTGTTTCAAAATTTCTACCTGAGAGGAGACTTACTAAATCAGAAAGACGACCGCGATTAAACTCAGAAGTAAATGCAACACGCAGAAGGTCAGTATAATCGGGATCATAGATATCATCATTCTCTTCTTTAAGCCAAGACATTTTTTTAAAATACTCGCTTACAGAAAATTCAGTATCAATTTCCGAAATTATATTATAGAACTCCGGTGCAACCGCAAGGTGGCAAAAATAATCTATACTTTTCCGAATTATCGAACCATTATAAAGTTCATTGGAAGCGATCTTAGACATAGCAAAATCGGCCTGACTTAGTACTACACCTTGAGAATTTATACGAATAAAAATTTCAGTTACTACTTCAATATCAAGATCGGAATCAAGATCAATTAGACCGATTTGTTTCGTAATTAATTTTTTGAGCAGATCGAAGCGATTAAAAATGAGTTCTTGAGATACTTCTGGATTTTTAGAGCAGTAATCATTTACTACCGTAAAAAGATTTGTTTCTGGTTGGAATAAAATTGAAATATCGGGAAACCAGTGACAATCTTTTTCGATTGCAGTATTAAAAACCTCGAAACGTTCCTCAATAGGATGAAAAGAAATTTTTATTCTGGTTCTTTTATACTCTTTGTTAATAATCTTTTGACCGAGAATAGCAGCAGTTAAAGCTGTAACACGCTGCTGTCCATCGATAAGAATTTTTTTACCTTCAGCACTATGACCATCTTTTAATCTAACGTTTGGATTTTTCCATGCGATAAGGTATCCGATAGGATAACCTTGGTACAGGGAATCCATTAGATCACGGACTTTGGAAGTATCCCAAACAAAAGGCCGCTGAATTTCAGGAATGGCAATTTCACCGGATTTAACCCAGGCAAGGATTGTTTCAATTAAATGCTGATTAACAGAATATTTTTGTGTTTTCATAAACACCCATTTCATTTTCGTGTTTAACAACCATCGCTATATTAGTAGTGAGTTTTTTTATAAAATATTTTTATCGTGTTTATTCTTTCTCTTTTTCCATCTCATTTATTATTCTCATTGTTTCAACGCTTACCGTAGTTACTTTTTTTATTAGTTCTATTACATGGTCTTTATAGTCTGTAAAGCGATAAGTATTGAATTTCTCGGCAATGGTTGGGTCTGATGGTTTCTTTTCTTTGTATTGGTCTAGTATCCATTCTATAGCACTGCGGTTACCAAGTTTGTATTCCCATGCTTGTTTGGGCACTCCTGTCAACAAAGTTAGTTCATCTATTTCTATTACTCCGGCTAGTTTATCGGCTTTGAGCTTAGCTTTAATTTTTGGTTTGTGCGAGTAAAGAGTTTCAGGTTCTTCAACTTTGCTGAACATTTCTTTTTGCTTAGTGTGAGCTTGCTTTGTTTCACTTTTTATGAGTTTTAGGTTAAATGGTTTTGCTTTTTCGTAATTGATGTGCATGTCCATCAATTCTTTGCCCCATTTAGTCCACTTCCAAAAATCTTTGTAGAAAGGTATACGAGGAAATTCTCTCTTTAAGTTTAGTTCGTACTTTTTGCGGTATGCTGGATTGTGAAGCACTCCGTAAATACAGTGGAAGATGTCTTCCTTTTTTATGTTATTGTCTTTGTAATGGGTTTGAAACTGCTCTAATCCCCAATCGGTGATGTTATCAATCTTGTTTTTAATTTTGTGATAACGGTACAATGGTACACCTATTGTTTGACCACCACCTTCAAGAAGGCTTCCAAATTCATATAGTTTATTTGTTGCTAGAAATTTAAAAATAGTGGAGCCATTATTAAAGAGGATGATTTTATTTGGCTGGTTTAATTCCTCTCCAAGCATTTCAAAATGTTTTGCTGTCAGTCTATCATTTAAGTCCTTATCAGCATAATAAAATAGTTTAACATATGGTTTATATTGCGAATGAGTAATCTTTGTTTTCTCATATACAATTTCTTTTCCCCTTTTTAATACAATTTTAAGATGTTCACTCCATTTTATAGAATAATCTAAATTATCATTATCATTTTTATTCTTCTTTATTTGCTTATTTATTTTATCGATCAAAAACGATATTTTATTTTGAAGATCAGCTTGATTCATGCTGTAAACCCATTCATCACGTGCCGTTACTACACCATTCGAAGAAAAGTTAAAAATACTTTTCTTCTCACCCACTAAGTTCAGCAATTCATCAAAATCATTTTCAACTAAGTTTATCCAGTTATTATTTTTATCTGGAGAAATTTTCTGGAAATGGATTTGCTCAAGTTTGTGCTCGGTAAACCATAGTAATTTTTCTTCTTTTCGTAAATATTCATCAAGCTCCGCATAAAATATCTGACAATTTGAGCTATCGTTATTTTCTATTCTAGCAAGAAACATTATTGCAACTCCGGTTTGAATTCCAAAGACATTGTGTGTTGTACCTGCAATTTTGGGATTCATTCTTACATCGCTTTTAGTATCAATAATGAAAGCTAATTGAAAATCATCCTGAATAGTTTTTCTAAATCCGTCAAATGTTCTAGAGTTAATGAAGCTTCTGTTTGTAACAAAAGCAATTACACCATTTCTTTCTACTCTATCCATTGCCCAGCGGTAAAAACGCGCATACATATCATATAGTTTTGTCTTTTGTGCTGTACTATTTTTAATAAACGTGTTCTTTATTCTTTGATCAATGTTCGGATATTCACGGTTTTTATTATTCTCGTTTTCATTCTTCTGGTTTGCGTTATAAGGTGGATTGCCAATGATAACAGAAATCTTTTTCTCATTCTGTCTTTTAATTCTTGTCGCATTCTCATTGCTAAATTCAAAAAGCTGGTGCTGTTGTCCAGCATACTTCAAAGCACCTGTGTTATCAAGTGTATCAACAAAACAAAGGTTTTTAAACTCTTCGTAATATTCCATTCTTTGCTTAAATGTAAACTCAACATTTAAATTAGCAATGTAATAAGGCAGAATAGCAACTTCATTAGCATGAATTTCATTCCTGTATTTGTATGCAAGATCTTGCTTAGGGATATGGTCAATAATGGATGTGATGAAAGTGCCTGTACCTGTAGCAGGGTCGAGGATCTCTACATTCCTATCTGCAAGGGTTTTCCCAAAATGTTTGTGAAGTAAATACTCGGTGCTTTCAATCATAAACTTTACAATTTCGTTAGGTGTGTAAATGACACCAAGACGATCAGCAGCTTTCGGATTATATACTTTGTAAAAGTTTTCGTAAAGAACTTTCAAGAATTTTTGTTTTTCGTGATGATCAACAATACTGGCAGCGGTGCTATTGATGGCATCGTAGTAATGCTCAATGTTGCCCATCAGGTTTTTGCGTTCACTGTAAGTAAAAAGAATCTCAATAAGTTTTTCGAGTTCACGAGCAATATTATTGTGACGGTGAAATTCGGGGTCATCAAATATTTTGTTAAATATATCGCTTGTGAGGATATGTTGAATCATCATTTCACGTACATCGGCTTCGGTAATATCCGGGTTAATCTCAACCTTGCACAATTCCAGAAAGCTTGCACTAACAGCAATAAAGTTTTTGTTTTTTACTCGTGTTTGGTCGATACGATTTCGAAGAGTTTCTACTATTGCAGGTATATCTGCTTTGAATTTTTCGAGTGCGTCTTCAAACTTGAAAACGGTTTCGCTTTTGAAAGAAAATAATGTGGTAAGAACGCTATGTAGTTTATCAGCATCGTGTACAGGAACTCGCATAACTTCTTCACCACGCTGAAATAGTACGGCTGTTTGGGAATCCTCGAAAAGAATATTTGTAAACGGGTAACCTTTTTTAAGTTTAACATCTATCTCATCATCAATCGTATCTTTCTCATCTTTGCTTTCCCACAAACCAATATCCAAACCAAACAAGTTTTTAATAATTCCATCGGGACGAACTTTTACACCTTTAGTGCCCTGACAGGAAACTTCGGTGACTACTTCATAGTTTTGCTTATGTGCATAATCATTTAGCAAGTTCCAGAAATAATTGCGGATGCTTTGCTCGTTTTTGGATTTCCCGAACTGAACAGCTCGGTCAAGATTGGTGTAATACTGATTTATTAAAATTCTAGACATTAAGTCCTATTTTAAGTGTTGTACAAAACCTCATAAACACATGCATCAAAATAAATAATTACGCTCATTAAGACTAAATTTTTCTGACACATATTCATATCCTTCAATTCAGACAACTATACTTCCCTAAGTAAAAAACAGAAAATGTCCTTCCTTGTCTAACAGAAATAATCGATAAAAATTCTTTTGAATAAGTGATTCCGAAAATATTTTGAATAAAATAATAAAAGGGACTCGAAGCTCCCTAATCTCATTTCATGGTAAAAACCTATTACAAAAATTCATTTGTTCCAATTAAAATACCCAGTTCAATCCGCTGCAGCGGATTGGCAACTGGTCTTTGCCAGCTAAGTTAAAATTTTGGTTTATTGTTAATAAGTAATTTCTATTTTACTTTTTCTTTTTAGTTTTCTTCACTTCATTTAAAATTTTCTTCTCAGCACCTTTAAGCCGTCTCTCAATTTTTTTAACATCTTCGGCGG
>MHAF01000128.1:819-22117 GCA_001802865.1 Ignavibacteria bacterium RBG_16_34_14 | reverse complement strand
AACCGAAATTATTAACTTTCCCTCCATCAATCAATAGTAAAGATAAAATACCGAAAGTCATTGCTATCCTGTGATCATCAAAACTTTCAAAAACTACCTTTTTATTTTTTATTTTGCCTGAAATTGTAAAACCATCTTCAAGTTCATCAACATCTAACCCCAAAAGTTTATAGTTATAACAAAGAGAATTAATTCTGTCGCTCTCTTTCTTTCTTAATTCATTTGCACTTTTTATTGAAAAATTTCCTTCAGCAAACAGACCCACAACTGAAAGAATCGGGATTTCATCAATTATATTGGGGATAATTTCTTCAGGAATTTCTACATTCTTTAACTTACTGCTTTCAACAATTACGTCGCCAAAAACTTCACCACTGCTTACGGAAATATTTTCAAAATTTATTTTGGCTCCCATTTCATTTAATATTTTCAAATATCCTTTTCTTGTTTCATTAAGACTTACATTTTTAATTCTTAATGATGAATCTTTTGTTAAGATGGATAGAACAATAAAAAAAGCAGCAGATGAAACATCCGAAGGAATAAAATATTCTGCAGGGATAGGATAATTTTTTTTTGAAACTAAAATTGTATTACCCGATTTACTTTTTTTTACCTCAAGTCCAAGCATTTTTTCTGTATGATTTCTCGAGGGAGTTTTTTCAACAATTGAGGTTATCCCTTCACAATGAAGTCCCGCAAGGATAATAGAACTTTTAACCTGTGCACTTGGAATAGGTAGTTTATAATTAATTGGATGAAGTTTATTATTTGGAATTACCTTTAATGGAAGGCAGTTATTTTCAGATTCGAATTTGGCTCCCATCTGTTTGAGTGGAATAATCACTCTCTCCATGGGCCTCTTAGATAATGATTCATCGCCGGTTAAAGTTGATTCGAAATTTTGAGCTGATAAAAGTCCGGTTATTAATCTCGCAGTTGTTCCTGAATTACCGCAATTGAGTGACTTTTGAGGTTTGTTAAAATTTTTAAATCCTTTCCCTCTTATAATTACTTCATTCTTTTCTTTTTTGATTTCACAACCAAGATCAGAAAAGGATTTTATTGTTGATAAGACATCTTCTCCATCTGATAAATTTTTTATTACAGATTTTCCATCAGCCATCGCTGAAAAAAAAATTGAACGATGAGAAATAGACTTGTCACCCGGAAGGTTCAGCTCACCTTTTACTTTGGTTATATGATTGAATGATTCAAGCATACTTATTCGTGGTATAGTGCAAAGAGCATAGAGCAAAGATTAATTACTATAGGGATTTTCTGAAATTTGTTATTTTCCGACATAATAAATCCAGTTGTTCTAATAGAAAATTTAATTCTTTTTCTTCTAAAAGTTCTCTACGATTCAAAATTATAAGAATATTTGCATTCTCGAAAGTTGAACGACGAGCAATATTCAAGTACTGTTTAAACTCATTGTTTGAACTTGAGCCCGAACCTTCAGCAATGTTATTACTCATTGCAGATTCCCTTAATTGTTTGGCAAATCTATATAATTTTCTTTGTTCAAGATTGTCCGCAATATCAAATAGCTTATCCGATGATTCAATAGCAATTTGCCATATTTCCAAATCCTGGAATCTAAATTTACTCATTCTATTTTACTCTCTGCCCTATGCTCATTGCTCTTTACATTTACTTTTTATTTATCCACTCTTGTATTTTCATTTCAAGTTCTTTTTCAGTGTATTCAGATTTATCGTACATTCCCTTAATTTGTCTCTGTCTCAAGGCTTCATATAAAACTATAGCAGCTGCCACTGAAACATTCAGGCTTTGTACCATACCATACATTGGTATTATAAATTTTTCATCAGCAATTTCTTCAGCTTCTTTTGAAACTCCTCTGTGTTCATTTCCAAAAATAATTGCTGATTTTTGTGTCAGGTCAAGATCATAAATCATTTTTGAATCAGGGTCAATTGAAGAGACAAAAATTCTAAATCCTTCTTTCTTAAGTGAAGCTGCACAATCTTTTATATTCTTAGACCTTTCTCTTTCAATCCATTTATATGCTGATGCTGAGGATTTCTTTCCTATCTTCGGAAATTTTTCAATATTATAAACAAGTGAGACTTTTCCGATTCCAACACTATCGCATGTTCTAAAGATAGCACTAACGTTATGAGGATCATGAATGTTTTCAAAAATAACGTGCAACGATTTCTGACGGGCTTGTAAAACAGAAATAATCTTATTTGTTCTTTTCTCGGATTTCACTTCAGTTTTGAACTCATTCCAACCCTTCTCCAGCCAAGGCGGGACAGGTCTTAAAAAGAGAAGGGCTTATTAAACGTTATGTCTTTTATTTTTTTCTGTCGAGATATACTAATTACATGTTTAATTTACAATAAGTCTCTCACTTTTTAAGAAAGAGATTAGAGTGAGTTTTTATTGTTGTACCAGATATAAGTTTTAGATATTGATCTAAGCCTGCTTATTAAAAACTAATTTGTAAATCGCCTTGTATTTAGTTCCCCTTGCTTTATCAACTTTAAATTTTTCTTTTGAATTTACTTTAAGATAATAGGCAGCAAGATCAATAATTTTATTCATAACAATATCTTCATCATGAGCCCAACACTCACAACCTTTCAAGGAGGGAATTTCTGCTGTAAAGCCGTCATCAGTTTTTTTAATTACAATATCTAAAATCATTCTATAATCAATCTGGAATTTTCCAAATTCCTTCAGAGTTATAGTTCGGAGATTGTGCATGTCCAGCTGCATTCCATATTGGATCAAAAAGAGGTTTGAGAGTCAAAGGAAGATTTTTTAATCCCTCATCATCAATAAGAACTTCTGGTAGGATTAGGTCATTTTTAATAAAGGGACGATTTTGCATTTCACGCATATTTTCATATTCTTTAAGTTTAATTTTATATCCTTTAATATCTAATACAGTATAAAAAACTAATACGGGCAAAGTTAATTCAAAAAAATTGAGTACAGATATGTATTTAGGTAAGTATTCAACTAATTCTTCTTCAAAACCATTACGATACAAAATTTTGTTTTCTTCATTATGCAAGCTTGCGTTAAAAATCTCCATGGTACCATTCCTAAAAATTTGTGTGTACCAATTGGCGGTATAACCTTCCTGGTGATTGTGAATTAATATTCCTTCATAGTTAAATATTTTATGGAAATCATAAAATAAATCATATCTTATTCTCCCATATTCAAACTTAGCCAAGTTAATAGGGAGTTCGGTTGCAAAAGATGATAATGGAATTATATGATAAATAAATTTAGGCCCATTTGGAATTGGAATTTGAAGATCCCGATTTTTTATTAGACTTATTCTTTCAATTCTGAAATTTTTAATTCTTTCTCGAGTTGAAGCGGACAAAGTAATAATTGAACGGAGTTCTGAAACATCAAGGGGATATTTACCTGCAGAGTTTCTTGAATAGAATCTCCAATGCCCACCGATTTTTACAACATGAGGAGGATTAAAACTTTTAGGAACATAGAAAATAAAAGCATACTTGCCATTAGATAATATAAAAGATTTGATTACTATTCCTGGCAATCTTGGTTCGGTACAATCTCTAATTATATTTTCTAATCTTAATTTTTCAGCATCTGGATTATCAATCTCTATGCCACATATATCAATGGGTATTCCATTCTCTTCTTTAATACCATATATAATATTCCCTCCATCGGTATTTGCAAATGACGTAACATCTGCTAAAAACTCTTTTTTAGATTCATAACTCTCAATAGGCAATGACTCTTTATATTCAATAGTTTTGCCTTCTGGAATTTGATTCTCCTTTAGAGTTATTATTTTATTTTCAGATAAATTATTTAAATCATTAATTGTGATATACATAGGAAGTTTTTATACTCATTTGTCTTCAATAAATTAATAATTCCCTGCTAATTCCGACAAATATTTCATTAAAACAATATCTCCTAAAAATAATACCCACAATGTAATCCAAAACTTTTATAAACTATCTTTGCTTCCTTATCAATCGTATCGAAATAAACTGAACCCCTGTTAAACTGGTACAATAATTTTATATCAAGATTATTTCTCACTATTAATCCTAAGCCAACAGAGTTATAAAGACCACCATTAAGTTCAAGGTCGCCGGAATATTTACTATCACCATTAAAAAAATTATATCCTAATGTAGGGATAACATACAATTTAATTTTCTCATCACTTAATAAACCTAATTTAATAAAAGCATAAAATGGTATAAAGTTAAAATCACCATCAACATTTTCCTGTTGTCTTGGAAATTGATACATGGCTCCTAAACCTAATTTTACCCTTTCTTCTGCTGTTTTAATAATATCCACTTCAAAACCTAAAGACATTGCAGCATTAACATCAAGACTGCCAGAAGCACTATCTAAACTTGATTCATGCGTACCTGAGAAGTTATAACTGAAGAATAAAGTAATTTTTTTATTATTGTCAGAAATATTCTGAGCATTAATTGCAATATCATTATTTTTGGAATTATTTATTTCATCCGCATATCTTTTAAACCAAACCGTATCACCATTTGATGCTTTTATATAATTTACTTCTTCTTTATTGAATTCATATGAGAATCCAGTTGAATCCTCTTTAAATTCAACTGTAGAAGATTTAATTACTATTACTTTCCCATATAAAGGTTCATTTTGATTCCATAATTTAATTTCATCTGATTGTGAATAAGCTATAGAATAAAACAAGAAGAGCAGAATTAGATTTCGTTTTTTCATTCTTGCCCTTTCACGCTAAAGTATATTTGAGAATGGAGAAATTGTTTGCTTAATATGCAAGCACTTTTCATTAAACAATTATTAATAATAACCGGATTTATTTATCGTCAGCTAAATTTTTTTATCAAAAATAATATCCGCAATGTAAATCAAGGCTTCTATAAAGAATCTCAATTTTTTTATCATTCGCATCCATATAACCTCTATTGAACTGATAAAGCAGTTTCACATCTAATTTATTTCCAACTAATATTCCCAATCCAAAAGAATTGTAAACTCCACCATTAATCTCTAAGCCCCCGGTATATTTCTTATCGCCATAAAAAAAGTTATAGCCAAACGCTGGAACGAGATAAGCTTTAATTGCTTTAGCATTTTCTCCGGATATCATATATAATTTAAAAAATGCATATAATGGTATAAAGTTAAAACCACCATTTGAATTGATCTGCTTTCTTGAAAACTGGTATATTGCTCCGAAACCAATATTGACCACATCTGTTTCAGCTTTAATAAAATCAAATTCAATGCCCAGAGAGATACCCGAATTAACGTTAGGGTCACCAGAAACACCACCTGATGTAACCTTATGTTTACCTAAAAAGTTATAACTAAGGAATACAGTTGCTCTTTTTATTCCGAAGGAAAAATTTTGTCCATTTCCACTGTTTTGCAAATAAACTGATTCATCTAACTTATTAAACCAAATAGTATCTCCATTTGCTGGCTTCAGATAGTTAATATCTTTTTTATCAAGTTCATATATAAATCCAGTTGAATCCTGTTTAAATTCAATAACGGAAGTTTTAATGATTATAACTTTTCCATAGAGTTTTTCGGTTTGATTCAACAATTTAATTTCATCTGACTGAGGATAAGAAACAGAATAGAATAAAACAATAAGAAACAGGTTTACTGTCTTCACTTTTCCCCTTTTTATTTTATAATCTTTTGAAACAGAAATTTTCCCTGTTTAGAAAATTACTTACTAAATTTACGTTATTTTTTAGTAAGAACCAGAACTTTTTTCTCCGGAAACAATTTTAACACTTGCGCTTGCACCAATCCTGTCAGCACCGCTTGCAATCATAGCTTGTGCTTCTTCTTTTGAACGAATACCTCCTGAAGCCTTAACTCCGATTGAACTGCCGACAACATATTTCATTAGAGCGATATCGCCTACGGTTGCACCGCCTTTACTAAATCCTGTTGATGTTTTAACAAAATCTGCGCCAGCTTTTTTACATATTATACAGGCTTTAATCTTTTCTTCATCAGAAAGCAAAGCAGTTTCAAGAATAACTTTACAGATTACACCCTTCTTTTTAGCCGTAAGAACAACCTGGTTTATGTCATTAAAAATATAATCATAATTACCCTGCTTATGCTGACCGACATTCATTACCATATCAATTTCATCAGCACCATTTTGAATTGCCTGTTCCGCTTCAAATTTCTTTACTTCTGTTGTTGTTGAGCCAAGTGGAAATCCAATTACTGTACAAACTTTAACACCTGTTCCTTTTAATAAATTGTAACATAATGTAACATAACCAGGATTAATACACACAGACGCAAATTTAAATTTAGCAGCTTCATCACAAAGCTTTTTTATTTCATCAGGAGTTGCATCGGGTTTTAACAATGTATGATCTATTTTGCCGGCAAGATTTCTATCAGGTAAAACATCTCCAACTCCTAATCCTGCTGCAATTCTTGCAGCACCAACTCCCATAATATTATTAACAGTTTTTGGTTGTGTTATAACATTTGTCTCCCAACCTTTACAGGATTCTTCCCTGCAGTAAAAATCGCGTAAAGTTTTTTCAAGAAATTCCTGAGAGACATCATTATTTGAAATTTGATAATTCATATCATTCCTCAATTGTAAAACCTATTTTTCTTTTTGGCTTTTCCGGTGGAGTTATAAGCTGATTGATAACTTCAAATATTGCTTGTATTTGATTATCGTGCGAATCAATTTTTAATTCCAACTCTTTTAATTTTTGCGCAAGTTCTTTATTAGTTGAAAGTATTTCTCTAAGTTTAACAAAAGCCCTCATAATTTGAATATTTACTTTTATTGCTTGCTTACTGTTAAGAACACTGGAAAGCATTGCAACACCTTGTTCGGTAAAAGCATAAG
This sequence comes from Ignavibacteria bacterium RBG_16_34_14, assembly GCA_001802865.1. GTDB lineage: Bacteria > Bacteroidota > Ignavibacteria > Ignavibacteriales > Ignavibacteriaceae > RBG-16-34-14. The sequence continues at coordinate 15,216 of MHAF01000128.1, read as the reverse complement.
GTAAATATCTTCTTCCCCCTCTTCCTTTTTTTGAGGTCGCATTTTGCGATCTCAAAATCTCATACTCAGATTTTGTTAATTGAAACATGAAGTCAGACGGAAATCTTTCAAGATTCCTTTTTATTTGTTCATTCAATCTTCTTGTTGAAACATTATAAAGTTCTGCTAAGTCTTCATCAATCATTACTTTCTGATCTCTTAGAAGATAAATTTTCTTTGATATCCTTTCAACCAGTACGACTTCAGTTTTTACCATTTTATTTTGTTTGACAGATTTTTTGAGGTTGCAATATGTGACCTCAAGTTAATCTACTTTTTTATTACTCATACATTAAATATGCTTTATAAGTATTCTTAAGAAGCATTGCGATTGTCATCGGTCCAACACCTCCTGGAACCGGAGTTATGTATGAAGCTTTCTTAGAAACATTTTTAAAATCAACATCGCCGCAAACTTTGTAACCTTTTAATTTTGATTTATCTTCAATCCTGTTTATTCCAACATCAATAACAACCACACCATCTTTAACCATATCTTCTTTAACAAAATTTGCCTTACCGATCGCAGCAATTAAAATATCAGCTTGTTTTGTATAATAAGAAACATCTTTAGCTGCTGAATGACAAATGGTTACAACTGAATTAGCAAATTTTTTCTTCTGGAGCATAATGTTAGCAATTGGTTTACCCACAATATTGCTTCTTCCTAAAACAACAACATGCTTGCCTTCAGTTTCAATTCTATATCTTATTAGTAACTCTTGGATTCCCGCAGGAGTACATGAAGCAAATGTATCCTTTCCAATCACAAGTTTGCCAATACTTATAGGATGAAATCCATCTACATCTTTTTTAGGTGAGATAGTTTCAATCACTTTATCTTCATCAATATGTTTTGGTAAAGGAAGCTGGACCAGAATTCCATGATAATCTGGGTTTTCATTGTAAGATTCTACTAAATCAAGAAGTCCCTTTTCGGAAATATTATCAGGATGCTGTTCACTTTTTGTAATCATCCCGATTTCTTCACAGGCTTTTCCTTTACTTGAAACATAAATCTCGGAAGCGGGATTATTACCAACTAGAATTGTAACAAGCCCGGGAACTTTTTTTCCCTGCTTTTTAAGCTCATCTATTTTCTCTTTTAATTCAGATCTTATATCAGCTGCTATTTTTTTACCATCTATTAAAATCATAATTCCCCTACACCTCCCTAACGGGCAGGTTATTAAGTTTATTTCTTGAACTTACTCTTGAACTTACTCTTGAACTTGACCTAAGGTTCGAGTTTAATTTCATATTATATCTTTCTTCCAAATAACTCCTGAGTTTTTTATCGCCTAAAATTTCTTCTGCAAATGGATTTGAATTTTGCCAGCCAGTCTTTACTGTTTTTCTATAATTCTCAAGTCTTCGTTTAGTTATTTCACAATAAACAGGATCAATGTCGCAGGTATAACAATTTCTGCCTGTTATTTCAGATGCAATAACTGTAGTTCCCGAATGTGAAAAGAAATCAAGCACAATTTCATTTGCTTTACTGTTCGCTTGAATAATTCTAATAATAGCCTTTAAAGGTTTTTGTGCATAGCATCCGTTTACATTTTCTTCCATTCTATAAAAAACCTGCTGAATATCAACCCAAACATTTCCTGCCCTGATAAATTCAGATTTTCCTCTTTCAAGATTTTCCGTTACTCTTCCATTTACTTTTTTATAATAACCTCTGAGAATTTTTGGTATATCGGTGTACTCAGAATTTATACCAAAAAATGGATTACCTTTTATATAATATAGAAGTTCCTGCCTTACAGACATCCAGTTTTTTTGCGTCCCATATCCTCTTTGATTTCTCATTGTTATAAAACTTCTTGAACCAAAACCGCTTTCTTTCATCATAGAGATAAAGTCAGGAAGAGGTTGAAAGTGATTGTTCTGATCGGCTCCTAACCAAACATAAAGCGAACTATCTGGAAGCAGCCAATTATATGTATGCATTATCCACTGCTTGCTCCATTCAATAAAAATTTTAAGATCTCTTTCATCAAAAGCAACAAAATTGTATGGTGGATCATGAATAGCCAGTGCAGCTTTTTCTTTCCTCATTAATTTTCTTATCGAACTTTCATCGGAAGCATCAATGCAGGCTATTCTATGATTTCCAAGAGTATCTTCCCAAATATCACCCTGTTTAAAGCTGCAATGTTTCAGAAGTAATTTATGTAGTTCAAAATCTATATCAATTCTTGGTAAAGGAAAATTTACCATCTTACATTTCAATTTTTGTGGTAAAAGAAGGAAATAAAATTCTTTCAATCTCGGAGGTTTTACCAGTAACCGTATCAATCTTCATAAAAATTGCACAAAGATGAACATCATTCTGAGCAGTTTCATACTTTTGAGGTGTCTGGTATAAAAACCTGTTTATCGCTGCCTGCGTTTTCATACCAATAACAGATTCGTAAGGACCACTCATTCCGACATCTGTAATATATCCCATTCCTTGTGGAAAAATTCTTTCATCTGCAGTTTGAACATGAGTATGTGTACCAATGAACGCACTTATTCTTCCATCAAGATAATTTGCAAGGGCAAGCTTTTCTGCAGAGGCTTCAGCATGAAAATCTATGATAATAATTTTCGTTTCTTCTTTTAATTTGGAAAGAATCCAATCGGCAGTTCTGAAAGGACAATCAATTGTTGCCATAAATGTTCTTCCCTGAAGATTTATTACAGCAACTTTCCCTTTCTTGGTTTCAGCTACATAATAGCCGTTGCCATAAGTTCCTTTGGGGTAATTCAGAGGCCTCAAAACCCGCTCATCTTCTCTAAGATAATCCTGAGACTGGTGCTTATCCCATGTATGATTTCCGCCAGTGATTATATCTACGCCAAGCTCAAAAAGAATTTTTCCTTCTTTACTTGTGCAGCCTTTTCCATCTGAGGCATTTTCACCATTGGCAATAATAAAATCAGCTTTATATTTTTGAATTAATCCCGGCAGCCAGGTTAGGACAAGATCCATTCCTGGTTTTCCAATAATATCGCCGACAAAAAGTAGATTTAAATTATCCATACTAACTTTGATAATATATCTAAAAAAGTATGATTCATATTAATTATTAATAGGTTCTACTCCAAGATCTTTACAAATCTTTTTAGCAAGTATATCATTAATTTCGGTGTGTCTGGGTATTGCAGATCTTTTATTCAATTTTGGATTGTGCCACCAGGAATGCTTTCCCCCTTCACGCAACTCTTCACAACCATTCGAGTGTAAGTACTTAAGCAATGCCTTACGCTTCATACTGAAATTGTAACTTCTTTAAAACTCCTCCCTGCTGCAGCGATTGCATCCATTCTATTTAATTCAAGTGCTTCCCGAAGTGTTACTTTAAGACTGTCAATCAATTCATCATGAGAAGGTTCCTGGCAATTTACACCAGGTATTTCCTCAATCCATCCAATCCACCAGTCACCATCCTGTTTTATAATTGCGGTGTATTCTTTTAACATCTTTATCTCCGGTTTTTTTAACTATTCTCTGATTAAATTTATTTCAACAAGAAAGCGGATTTAAATTATCCATACTGACTTTAACAATATATCTAAAAAAGAAGAAAAAAGCCCTCTCTTTTCTTTCAAATGAGATTAAGGAATATTCATTTTTTTTGACTGTAATTTTTTTTCGATATAGATTTATAATATGATTTCAGATGACCTTTCAAACATTCCTTTTTATGATGCAGAATTTTCGGTTGTTGATGTGGAAACCACTGGATTAACTCCCCGCTATAATGGAGTTATAGAAATAGGAATTGTAAAAGTTAAAGGTTTTAAGATTGTTGATAGATATTCAACCCTGATTAATCCCGGCAGACCAATCCCATATTATATTACTCAATTTACTGGAATATCAGATGATGACATTTTCAATGCACCATTCTTTGAAGATGTTGCTGAAGAAATTTCAGAATTTATTTCCGGTTCAGTTATAACAGCACACAATTTATCATTCGACCGCAGCTTTCTTAACAAAGAATTTTTAATGATTGGAAAAGAAAAGCCGGCTAATCCACAGCTTTGTACTTTAAGACTTTCCAAAAGGCTTTACCCAGAACTAAGAAGCAGATCGCTCAGCAGCTTAAGCTATTATCTGAGAGTAAAACTTATTAATGCACACCGGGCTTTACCAGATGCAGAAGCCACAGCAAAAATTCTTATAAAAATACTGAAGAATCTTAAAAAAAATAATGAGGTTAAAACTTTATCTGAATTATTAAGCCTGCAGGTTTTCCCATCGAAGAAAGAAACAAAGATAAAAATAAGCAAACATCTTAAGGAGGATGTTTATTCTCTTCCCGAAGCTCCCGGAGTGTATTACTTTCTTAATTCTAAAGGAAGAGTGATATATATCGGTAAAGCAAAGTCTTTAAGTAAGAGGGTTCGTTCTTATTTTCTTTTAACTGCTCCAAGAAAAGCTAAAAGAATTGTTAAACAAACAAGAAGAATCAAATATGAAATTACAAATTCGGAATTGACCGCTCTTTTATCTGAAGCTGAATTAATTAAGATAGTAAACCCAAGGCATAATCTTCAATTAAAGCATTACGGCAATAAATATTTTCTGAGAATTAATCGCAATCATCCTTTCCCAGATATTGAAATATCAAATAGGTTTGATTTTGACGGTAATGACTACTTTGGATTATTCATTACAAAAAAGAAAGCTGAAATAATTTATGAAGTACTTAAGAAAGCTTTTACACTTAGAGAATGCAGCAACCAGGAATTTCTGAAAAATAAAAGATGCTTCCTTGCTGAGATTGAAAGATGTATTGCGCCTTGTGAAATTAAGGATACTGAACTTTATAATGATGAACTAAACAAAGCTTATGAATTTCTTTATGGGAAAAATCAAAATATCCTCAATAGGCTGCTAAACAAGATGAGGTTCTATTCTGAAAAACAGAAGTACGAAAAAGCCGGCGAGATAAAGCTGTTGATTGATCTTATACTTTCACAAACTCATAAAACTTCAATCCTTAAAGAGCCTGTTAATTCTGCAAATGTTCTGTTTGAGGTTTCTGAAAAGTTTGGATCTGATTATATATTGATGACGGAAGGAAAAATTTATATAAAGGAATATAAGGTAAATGGAGATAATGGATTTGATACTGCAATCGAGGACTATTATGCAGAAACAATCAACACAAAACCTTTACCAAGTGAAGAAGACCTTGAAAAAATGAAAATCATCCTGAACTGGATTGTTAAAAACAGGAATAATGTACGAGTCTTTTATCTTAAAGATTATCCCAATAAAGAAGAGCTTTTCAGAAAAATCAGCAGATATAAAAGTAATGCAAATGAATCTTATGTAGAATCTACAATTGATGTGAACGATTTTATGCCCGATCTTTTTACTGAAAGTCTGAGTTGAATCCTTCCGCAAAAAATAAACTTGATAAAATCCTTTCTGATAATAAATCCGGTTCAACAGAAATATTATTGAAGTTAATTAAGTGGAGTAAAAATAACATTGGAAGTAAAGAATCTTTATTTCAGATGATTGATGCTGCAAACAAAAAATTAAAAACTTTTGTAGTAATTCAATCATTTACAAAAGATTTTAAAAGGATTATTAAAGGAAATAATAAATCAAAGATTTTAGATTTCTTAAATGAAAAAGTTAAACGGATTGAAAACAGGTACTCAATTTTATTTTGGAACACTCTTCCCTATCTGAAGAACTGCAAAAAAATAGTTACTCTATCCAATAGCAAAACTGTAGCAGAAATTCTAAAAAAATTAAATAAACAAAGAAAAATTTATGTAACTATTGGAGAATCAAGACCTCAGTTTGAAGGCAGAATAATGACTAAAGCATTATTAAAGCAAAAAATAAAGGTTGAAATTGTAGTTGATGCTCTTTTACAAAATGTTGTTGAAAAATCAGATGCAGTGATTATCGGTGCTGATATCGTTCTTTCAAATGGAGATGTTGTCAATAAAATTGGAAGCAGAGGTCTGGCGATTGCCTGTAAATATTTTCAGAAACCATTTTATGTCCTTGCAACTTCAGATAAATTCTCAAATAAGAAAAAGTATTATCCTGAAAAGAAAAATGAAAATGAAATCTGGAATTATAACAGTAAAATCTTATCTAAGACTAATAACTACTTTGAGGTTGTGGAAAAGAAACTGATTACAAGAGTAATAAAAGATTGAGGGAATAGTGGAATATTGGAATAATTTTAAAACAACATTGTATTACTCCATTTTTCCAATACTCCAAAGACAAATATTTAAAGTTCCACCAGTTGTTTACTCTTAAGATTAAACCGGATAGTTAACATTATAGCTGAAGCTGTTAATCCTAAAAGGAGACCAACCCAAACGCCTTCAACACCAAAGTTAAAAGTAAATCCTAAAAGATAAGCTATGGGAAGAGCAATAATCCAGTAAGCAATAAAAGTTATAAGTGTTGGAATTTTCACATCAGTAAGCCCCCTTAAAACTCCAATGCCAACTCCCTGGATTCCATCGGATATCTGGAATAATGCGGCTATAATTAATAAAGAAGATGCAATCCTAATAACCTCCGAATCATCAATGTATAAAGTAGGAAGAAAATTTTTAAAGGTTATAAATATCACTCCTGCTGTAAACATAACTGAAGCTCCCAATATAATAGCAGTAAAGCCTGCTCTTCTTACTTCAGCAATATCTTTTTTACCTATAGCATTACCAACTCTTATTCCACCGGCAGCAGAGATACCAAGTACTGCCATAAAAGAAATTGATGCAAGATTAATTGCAATTTGGTGTGCAGCAAGAGAATTTGTACCAAGCCAGCCAATCATCAAAACAGCAAATGTAAATGCGCCTACTTCAAAAAAGTATTGAAAACCGCTTGGTAAGCCTATTTCAAGAATTTTTTTTATTATTGGAAAATTAATATTCCTGAAATGAAAATTAAGATCATATACTTTAAAGGATTCTTTGTTCTTAACATAAAAAATAATTGCCAGAACCATAAAAACTCTGGAACTGAAAGTTGATAAGCCCGCACCATTTAATCCTAAAGCTGGCATACCCAAATTTCCATAAATAAAAACCCAATTCCCAAAAACATTAATTATGTTAGCAGTAATAGCAATAATCATTGCCGGTTTCATAATGGAGAAGCCTTCAATAAACTGCTTATAAGTATGGAATAACATTGCAGGCAAAATTGATAGCGCAACTATCTTTGTATAAGAAGAAGCCTGTATTGCAACTTCATGCGGCTGATTTAAGTATTCAAAAAAATCTGAGCAAAAAAAAGTAACAGACATTAAAATAAATCCAAGCGACATATTAACTATAAGTGATTGTCTGAAATAAACACCACATTCAGAAAATCTCTCTGCACCTACTAATATTGCTATTAGTGGAGTAACAGACATAGCAACACCAAGACCTATAATAAAAATTAAAATGAAGAGACTATTTCCCAAAGATGCACCTGCAAGAGGAACAGCACCTATTTCTCCAACCATTATGCTGTCAACAACTCCCATCATTATAAAGCCAAGCTGCCCTATTATTACAGGATAAGCAAGTGTAATTGTACTTTTTATATGTTTCTTAAATGCTTTCAATGATTTTTTTGAAATTTGAGTTTGGAAATATAATTCTAAATAAGAAAAGAGAGAATTTATTAGAGGGTATTAAATAACCAGCGGCTTCACCCCTAAAGGCAAAGCTGCTGATTTTGGTGGAGTTTTATTATGCTAAATTTCGATAACTTTATTTTTAGAAATGTAATCAAGATAAAATCTTAAACACATTTTTTTAACTCTGCTGCTTTTTTCAAAACGGCTTGATTGGAATAAAGTATAAATTGACATTGGAGTTCCAAGTTTATATAAAGCAAGAGCAGCTACAATTTTGGCTTCATCGCTCTCTTCATTTCTCAACATTCTCATCAATGGAATAACTGCACTTTTGATTTTCAACTCTCCAATCATAAAAGCTGAACTTGTTTTTAATCCGAAGTTGTTGGAATTAAGACCAACTATTAATGACTGAATTGTGTTATCAGAATTTTGTTTTTTAACTTTAAATGGTTCCGCTCCTGATATTACTGTTGATAAAAACACAACTATCAAAATCAAATTGATAAAGACATTTTTCATTTCTGCATCCTTTTATTATTTACCTGAAGCTAAAGTACTTTAATCTTGAAAAGTTTACTAATGAATATTGATAGAAGGTATAAGAAATTGATAGGAAGTCTTTAAGTTTAAGTGACTGGAAAATTTATGTGAGACTCACTTCTGCCTGTTGACAGATAGATCCAAGGTGAGTCTCACTTTTTTCAACCTATTTTACTAACATCATCTTTTTAGTTGAAACAAAATCATTCACTTCAATTCGATAAACGTAAATGCCGCTTGGAAATGCTGTAGCGTCAAATATGATTGAATGAACTCCTTCTTCCATTTTCCTGTTTACCAAAGTAGAAACTATTTCCCCGATAATATTATGAACAGTGAGTTTTACATTTCCTGCTTCGGGTATTATAAAAGTTATTTTTGTGCCCGGGTTAAATGGATTAGGAAAGTTCTGAGATAAATTATATGAAGTAACCGTTTGATAATTGACCTTTACAATACTTGAATATTTAAAAGTACCGTCAGAATCAATTTGTTTTAATCTGTAAGAATAGATTGTATTGTTTTTAAGATTTTTATCAATAAATGAATAAAAGTTTGTTTCAGTTGTTGTTCTCTTCCCTTCAACAAATCCAAGAGTTTCCCAATTACCATTTCCTTTGCTTCTTTGAATTTCAAATCCCAGATTGTTTAATTCACTTGTTGTAATCCAATTAAGAATTATACTCCCATCAATTATTTGGTATTTGAATGAAGTCAATTCAACCGGAAGGATATCTGCCGATGTGGTTATATGAAGGGAAACTGAATCAAGTGTTCCGCCATCTCCACCGGCATCATCACTAATTGTTAAAATCCATGTTCCATTTGGATCTTCACCCAGAAAGGCAGCGAAAGATTCTTCGGGAGCTAATGGCGTTGCTGTTATAAGGTTTGTATAAAAATTATCAGTAACTAAACCATTATTATTTCCATAAGGCACCTGACCTCCTGTGTTTGCCTGATCGTCCCAGAATGTTCCGTTAAAAACATTATCATTGCCCGATCCGTTATCAGTAGTTAAAGTAACTACTGTCCCTGCAGGAGATTTTAATGTCATATCTAAATCAGATGCATAAGTATGTCTTAACCAGGTTGTTAGATCAACGTCTACTAAATAATCATCGGCACCGGAAACATTTATCATAACTGAATCAACAGTAACTATTGTGGGAATTTGCAATCCATTGTTATTACTAAAAGTCGTTGTCAACATTGTAGGAACTAAAGTTGATGTTATAATTTCTATTGACCAACCGTTCAAGGAACCACCATCATTATTCTGATCATCACTGATTGTTAGCAACCACCATCCATTCGGGTTTTCTCCCATAAATAATGAAAAGCTTTCTTCAGGAGCTAATGGTGAAGCAGTGATTTGATTTGAGTATGAATGATCGGTAACCAATCCGGAATTATTTGTATACGGAACCTGTCCACCAGGATTCGCCTGATCATCCCAGATTGTTCCATCAAAAACATCAGCATTATTTGTCCCATTATCGGTGGAAACCGTAACAATTTTTCCTGAAGGCGATCTTAAAGTAATATCAAGATCAGAGCTATAGGAATGAGTAATAAATGTCTGAAAATTCAGATCATACAACCATGTATCAACGCCTGATACTAAAATAGAATCCGAAACTGTAGAAACAAGATTGGGAATAACAACCGTATTACTGCTTGAAAAAATTGTCGTATTAAATTCATCGGTTGGTACAAAAGGCGATTTCCCTTCAGGATGATCATAACCATTTACATCATTGATATTTTCAAACTGCCATTGTCCATTAAAAAATTTTATATCATTTATTAGAGGATAAGATTTTTCCTGAGGAAACAAAAAGGATGAAGAGAAAAAAATGTAAGTGAATATTACTGAAACTTTGTATAGATATTTCATTTATAAACCTGTCTTTTATTGTTAATTACTTGTTTTTTCATGGTTAAAAAACAATAATCCTGCCATCTGCATAAACGATTTTTCTATTTTATTGAAGGAATTGGGAAGGTAAATATTAGAGTTTAAGTAAAAATCTCTTTGGTAAAATGTAAACTCTAAGCGGAGAGAGAGGGATTCGAACCCTCGGTGGCAACAAGTACCACACTGGTTTTCGAGACCAGCCTATTCAACCACTCTAGCATCTCTCCATTAAAATAATAATAAATCTTTTCAGTCTATGAGTAAATGAACAAACAGAATTAATAAAAATCCTGAAAGTAAAGATGAAACAACAAGAGTTTTATGATGACGAAGCATTTCACCAATTACAGCGTGTATTGCAAGATAGATAAAACCTCCTGCAATATGTGCCATTAAAATATTTATCCATAAAGAAGGAATTTCTTCCTTTAAAAGGAAAATCCCAATAATTGATCCTAACAGAGTAGTTGCCTCTACTAAAGCTGTATATGAAATTATTTTAGTTTTTGCAATCCCTGCACCCAACATAAGAGAAGCAAGTGCTAATCCTTCCGGAAATTTGTGAGTTAAGATTGCAAGAAAAATAGAACTCTGCTTTTCATTATTTTGCAAATCACCTGCAGATATCGCAATACCATCAAGTAGTGAGTGAAAAGCTAACGCTGTAAACAAAGTTAGAAATATCTCTGAAAATTTTTTTGTCGTTCGTTCATCAAAATGGGATGCTGAACAAGCAGGACAAACGTGAGAATAATATCTGCTAACCACTAAGAAGACTAAATATCCTGATAAAACACTTACAAAAAGTTCCACAATACTAAGCTGTTCAGAGGATTCAGGAATTAAAGTAAAAGCAGCTGCACCAAGTAATGCACCTGCAGATAAAGAAATTAACACACAGAGTTTTTTATGGTTCATTTTAACAATGAATGTTGAACCTGCACCAAACAAAGCAGAGATCAAAGCAAGAAATGATTTGAATAGAATAAGCAGAACCATAATAACAAAGATAATTCATTACAAATAAGATTAGCAAAGAATTGGTGATTTTATCTTTGGGTAAGAGAATCAAAATATTTATATTTGAAACCTCTTTGGAAAGGTGCAGGAGTGGTTGAACTGGCACGCCTGGAGAGCGTGTGTACGTTAACGCGTACCGAGGGTTCGAATCCCTCCCTTTCCGCTCAAAATTATCTTATATATAACTGAATATGTATTATGTCTATGTTCTTTGGAGTGATAAATTGAAAAGAAGATATATTGGTTCTTCTGAAAATGTTGAATCAAGGTTGAATAAACAGAATACTGGATTAAGTAATTACACAAGCCGAGGAATACCATGGATTTTAATTCATCAAGAAAAGTTTGAAACAAAAGCTGAGGCTCTACAAAGAGAAAAGTTTTTGAAAAGTGGGATGGGGAGGGGTTGGCTCAATCAACTATATCCGGAATATAGACATAAACAATAAGGTGCAGGAAATGTCCGCCTCTGGCGGATGGCACGCCTGGAGAGTCCGCCTTTGGCAGATATGTTAACGCGTACCGAGGGTTCGAATCCTTCCCTTTCCGCTTATCCAAGAAATCTTAATCAACCACTTCATTTCCACTACAATGTGGGAAATTAGATAGTTATTCATTTAAATAATAATGACACTTTAATGTCTATTTCAATCTAAGTCTTTTTTTTCCCAATACTGAAAATTCTAAAAATTATTTTTCAATTATAAGAAAAACATCTTTTCTTAATCAATTATATCTCTTATATCTCTCAATATTCTTTTCATTTGAAAACAAAATTTTTTCTAACTCCCTCTAAAACGTGGAATAGAGATTGCATCAATAATATGTTAAACTATTATGAAATATTTACACTTAACAACATATTATAATTAGCATATAATCAAACAGGAGATTAAAATGACGCTAATAGCTGTTATTGATGATGACCCTGATATACTTGAAGCCTGCAGTTTAATACTTGCTTCAAAAGGTTTTAAAGTTATTACTGCAAACAATCCGAGCGATGGATACAAAATAGTAATTGAAAATTCACCGGACCTAATAATTCTTGATGTAATGATGGATGAACAGGATGATGGATTTTTCCTTGCACAAAAATTCAGAAGAGAAAAAATTAAAACTCCAATATTAATGTTCAGTTCTGTTTCTCAAACAACGGGAATGGAATATGGAAAAAGTGATTTAGTACCGGTTGATGAATTCGTAGAAAAACCAGTCTCACCAAAAGAACTTCTCGAAAAGGTTGAAAAGTTACTAGCTCTATACACGGAGGATAAAAATGTTAGTGCTTGAAAAAAATGCTCAGTCTGAAGTTATAGAGGAGTTAGTAAAAAATTTAGGTAACAACCGCTCTTCGCTGCTTGAGATACTTCAGGCGATACAAAAGAGATACAATTTCATTTCTGATTTTGCACAGCAGGAAGTAGCGAGGTTATTAAACATTCACCCTGTTGAAGTTTACAGTATAATATCATTTTATTCTTTCCTCTATTCAAAACCAAGGGGAAGAAATATTATAAGGCTCTGCCGTACAATTTCCTGCAATATGAAAGCACAAAAAAATATTGAAGAGGCAGTTAAAAAAGAACTTGGAATCAATTTTGGCGAAACAACTAAGGATAGACGTATAACTCTCGAGTATACCAACTGCCTTGGAATGTGTGACGTAGCACCAGCAATGCTTGATAATGAAAGAGTTTATACACGAATAGATCCCGAAACAGCAGTTAAAATATTAAAAGAGATTAAGTAGAGAAATGAAAATGGAAACTTTATTAAATAGTCAGAAAAAAAGAGGTGGACCAGTTTTGTTTTCCCGCTATAAGGGTGGTGAAGGAATTCATAAAGCATTTGAAATGGGAAGAGAAAATATTTTGTTTGAAGTTAAAACTTCAGGATTAAAAGGAAGAGGTGGTGCAGGTTTTCCTACAGCAACAAAATGGATGCTTACTGCAGCATCAGTCTCCGACAAAAAATTTATTATCTGTAATGCGGATGAAGGTGAACCCGGAACATTTAAAGACAGAGTACTTCTCCTGGAATATCCTGAACTCGTTTTTGAAGGAATGGTTATAGCAGGATATACAATCGGAGCAAATCAAGGTATAGTTTATTTGCGTGGAGAGTATGAGTATATGCGAAAATCTCTTGAAGATTATCTTGAAATGATGAGGAAAGAAAATCTGTTGGGAAAAGCTATTATCGGAAAAACAGATTTTAATTTTGATATTAAAATTCATTTGGGTTCTGGCGCTTATGTCTGCGGTGAAGAGACAGCTTTAATCGAATCTCTTGAAGGTTCAAGAGGTGAGCCAAGAAATCGTCCTCCCTACCCCGTCAATACAGGTTATAAAGGTCATCCTACAATTGTAAATAATGTTGAAACTCTTGCAAGCATTCCACACATAATAACTAAAGGGGGAGAATGGTTTAGAAAATATGGAACAGAAAAATCAACAGGTTCCAAATTATTTTCTGTCTCAGGAGATTGTGAGAAACCGGGAGTTTATGAATTGCCCTGGGGAACTTCTATAAAAGAACTTCTTGAGGTTGTTGGTGCTAAGGATACAAAAGCAGTTCAGATTGGCGGCGCTTCAGGAACCTGTGTTCCCAAGTCGCAATTCCATCGCATTCTTGCTTTTGAAGATGCAGCAACCGGAGGTTCTGTAATAATTTTTAATGAAAACAGAGATATGCTTAAGGTTCTAAAAAATTTTATGGAGTTTTTTGTTGAAGAATCCTGCGGACAATGTACACCTTGCAGAATCGGAAATGTGAAACTTCTTGAAGGTATTGAAATGATTGAAAGAGGTAATTACACTTTTACTTATATCAATAATCTTAAAGATCTGGCAAGAACAATGCAGTTTTCTGCTAAATGCGGATTAGGGCAATCAAGTCTGAATCCATTCCTTTCTATTCTTGAAAATTTTAAAGATGAAATCTTCAACCCTTGCAGAAACGGAGGAAGTAATGGAAAAGCAAGTTGAATCTAGAACTCCTGTAAGCCAGCAGCCTTATGAAATAAAACCACATGTTGAAAAAGATTTGGTAGGTGGAAAAGTTTCAATAGAGATAAATGAAAAGAAAATTTCTGTTCCTTTCGGAACAACTATTCTTGAATCCTGTCGAATGAACCAGATTCATATTCCGACTTTGTGCAATCATCCTGATCTTCGTCTCGGCGGGGTTTGCAGAATATGTTTAGTTGATGTTGAAGGAATGAAGACATTGCAGACAGCTTGCTCTTTT
>MHAF01000128.1:0-668 GCA_001802865.1 Ignavibacteria bacterium RBG_16_34_14 | reverse complement strand
AATATGGAGTTGATAGTTTTACATTCGGACATATTTCAAAACCGAGATATGAGATTGATACTTCTTCTGTTGCTGTAATAAGAGATATGAATAAATGTGTTCTTTGTAAAAGATGTGTAAGAACCTGTATTGATCTGCAGGAAGTAGGTGCGCTTGAAGCAATAGACAGAGGAGACAAAACTCATATAGAAACTTTTCTTGGAAAACCTATCGCTGATGTAATTTGTATTAATTGTGGTCAGTGTATTAATAGGTGTCCAACTGCGGCACTTTATACAAATGATCCATCCGATGAAATATGGAATGCCATTGATGATCCTAAAAAGCATGTTGTTATACAAACAGCCCCTTCACCAAGAGCAGCAATAGGTGAGGAGTTTGGAATTGAACCCGGACATTCTTTTACCGGAGAACTTAATACAGCCTTAAAGAGAATTGGTTTTGATAAAGTATTCGATACAAACTTCACAGCTGATCTTACGATTATTGAAGAAGGAACCGAGCTTCTTTTAAAGTTAAAAAAGGTAATTGTTGAGAAAGATAAGTTTGTAAAACTTCCTCAGTTTACCTCCTGTTCACCAGGATGGATAAAATTTATAGAGCATTTTTATCCTGAATATCTTGATTATTTATCATCAGCAAAATCTCCTCAGCAGATGTTTGGTGCA
>MHAF01000127.1 GCA_001802865.1 Ignavibacteria bacterium RBG_16_34_14 | reverse complement strand
AACGATTAATAGAAAGAGATTTACAAGTCCGTATCTAAAGATTTTCATAGTATGCCTGACTATTTTAATATTCATCCAATAGAAATTTAAGGGAAATGAGGTTCTGTTTCAATAAATATTTTAAGAAAGTCCGGAAACAAGCTCAGTAGAAAGATGAAGATTTACAACTCCTCACTAAGCAAATAAGCAAGCATAGCAATTGCTGCTGCACCAAGTTCCATTTCTCTGGGATGGACCTCTTCAAAAACATCATTGGCTGAATGATGAAGATCAAAATATCTCTGGTCGTCAGGGACAAAGCCGATTAAAGCCTGTGTATTTTTTATTTGGGAAATATCAACTCCACTTCCACCTGCTTTTATCCATTCGGTTCCTGCATACTCAAGTATAGGAAGCCAGTTTTGCAGTTTAATCAGTGTTAACGAATCTGATGTAACAGCAAAGCCTTCAGGAGTAAAAACTCCACGATCTGATTCAATCGCCGCGATATGTTTTTCTTTTGTTGTGTCTGCATAATTCCCATATTCAATTCCTCCTTTTACACCGTTCTCTTCATTGATGTAAAAGATACATCTTATGGTTCTTTTTGGTTTTATAGAAAGTCTCTTAAACAAATCGAGAACTTCCAAAGACTGAATACATCCACCGCCATCATCATGAGCACCGCTGCCTAAATCCCAGCTATCAAAATGTCCTGATACAACTATAATCTCATCCGGTTTTTCTGTTCCTCTTAAATCTGCAATAACATTATAAGAAAGAATATCCGGTAAAGTTCTGCAGTTAAGTTTCATTTTCAATTTTAAGTTAGGGTCTTTTTTTAATGCGTCGCTTAAAAAATCAGCATCAAGAAAACCTAAAGAAGCTGCAGGAATTTTAGGAAGTGAATCAACATAATTATTCATTGAACCTGTATGGGGCACATTATCATGCTTAGTTGTAACTGATCTTATTAAAACTCCAACTGCGCCATACTTTGCAGCTTCAGTTGCACCCTGGCTTCGCTGATTCACAGCATCACCGTATCCCTGAAAAGTATTAACTGTACCAAGATCATGCGCTCTGCTGAAAAAAACTATTTTACCTTTAGCTTCATTTTGCCTCACCTTAAGCTCATCAAAATTTTGTACTTCAATTACTTCCGCAGTAATTCCTTTTTCATCAGTTCCAACACTTCTGCCGAGAGCGAGTATCTTTAATTCTTTTCCTTTAAAAAATTCTGATTCAACAATTACTGACTCCTCTTTTTCACCTCTTACCCAATTAGGAACCATTACAGGCTGAAGCCAGACTTCAAATCCAAGATCCTTCATTTTATTTTCTGCCCATCTAATTGCTTTCATAGAATTTTCAGAACCACTTAAACGTGGCCCAATTTCACATAATTGTCTAAGCCATTCATATCCTTTTTGCTCTCTTAAAGCACTGCCAACTATCTTTTTAGTTATTTCCATATACTTATCTTTTTCCTGCGAGATAATATTTGATGTTGAAAATGTAAGTAACATTAAAAGAATTAATAAACTTCTTTTGCAGGATGATGAAATTTTGTAAACCAAGTTTATGTTACCTTTTTTATTCTTGTAAAATTTAATATGGCAAATATATCAATTATGTTTTTATCAATCTAAAATTTTAAAAGACAATGTTTTACATCTTAATCATAATCGTACTCATGCTCGATTTAAATCCAATTAGGATTTAGTGTATTATTACAAATATCTCTTAAGTGCTAAATATTTACCTTAATTTGATAATGCTAAAACTTTAGATTTGAATGTGTAATTTGATAGGAAGCCTGCAAATTACTTTTTATTTTTATTGAAATAGAAATTGATTTTCTATATTTTTTCGCTCAAATTTCAAATATATAAGGAGGCTCAAGCGAGAATTTTCTACTGATGTTATAATTTCTAAATTTAGGCTTCTTTATTAAAGCGAGAACTAAAAAGTCAATCCGGATGAGCTTGAGCTTAATAATCCCGCTAAGCGGGATTATTATTTATTCATTTATCAGCTTTGGGTTTATAGACCGGTACACTTCACAGGTTAATAATTCAATCTGGCTTAATGTACTTTTAAAATATGAGCTTGATGCTGATAATTTTAAAGTTGAGGAACCACTAGAAAAGAAAAATCTTTTTACTGATAGCTCAACTCCTTCCGAAGATTTAATTTATCTGAATGCTTTCGGAGATTCCACAGAAACAGATTCACTTCTTAAAACAGATACAACATTAGTCTTAACAGATACCAATTTAGTTACAAAAGATACTATTGTTGTAGATTCATCTTCATTTGATTCTACTGCGCGTTTAAAATATTTCAGGTATCATCGTGAAGATCTTCCTTATGTAAGATTAAGTGAAAAGAAACCATCGCATTTCTTTGTTCAGCCGTCTCCAACTAATAAAACAAGAACAATCGAAATTGATTCTACCGGGCAGCTGGTAATTATTAAAGAAAGGATCGCCGGGCAGGAAACAAAGATTATCTTAAGTATGCCGATAGAGGAATATATTCAGATGCGTCTTGCTGCACGGGAAAGGCAGCTTTGGGAAGAGCAGGGTTATAAATATGAACTGAAGGATACGAAGAGGGAGCTTAGTGAACTTATTACGGATATAACTGATTTTGAAATTCCTCTGCCAAAAGTCGGAGTTCTAAGTATTTTCGGTGAACCAAAAATCTCTCTAAAGATAGGCGGTGCTGTTGATATTCATGGTGCATTCAGGAGTGAAACAACTGAAGGTGTTACTGCATCCCGTTTGGGTAATACGAGAAATGAACCCGACTTTAAACAGCAGGTGCAAATAAATGTAAGCGGCACTATCGGCGATAAGCTGAATATTAATGCTGACTGGAATACTGAAAGAACTTTTGAATATGAAAATCAGCTAAAGATAAAATATACCGGCTATGAAGACGAAATAATCCAGAGTATTGAAGCTGGAAACGTTTCTCTGCAGACTTCTCCGCTTGTTGGTGGTTCTGAAGCACTATTCGGCATTAAGGCACAATTTAAGATGGGACCATTATCTCTAACCACACTTGCCAGCCAGAAGAAAGGTGAAGTAAAAGAGGTAAGTGTATCCGGTGGTTCCAGTTCGCAGGAATTTACTGTAAGAGCTTATGATTATTCTACCAATCATTATTTTATTGATACTCTTTATTCAAGTGTAAACCTTGAACTAAATCTTTTTAATCGTTACTATGGAAGTGCTACACCTGTAGTAATATCAAATTACCAGGTCGTTGATATACAGGTCTGGAAATCAATAAAGATAATTACCTCAGATCGTTCAAAGGAAAGATTTGCTAATGCATATATTGATATAGATTCATTAACAGCTGGGCAGACTTATGATGATACTTTAAAATCGGATGATGAAGAACCAGACCCTGGCAAAATAGAAACCGGAAGATTTCTTCTTCTTGAGCAGGGAAGGGATTATATACTTCATCCTGAAACTGGTTATCTGACTTTCCTTACACAACTTCAGCCGGAAGATGTTATTGCAGTTGCTTACAGGGTAGAAAATGGCCCGGGAACGCAAGATGATTATTTCTATGGTGATTTTCTAACCACTGCAAATACAGATACATCTGTAAGGCTTGTTTTAAAACTTGTAAAACCGGAAGATTTACAACCAGCTTATGAGCAGGCTTGGAAGCTGCAGCTTAGAAATATTTACCCGGTTGGTGCCAGAAATATTAAGCAGGAAGGATTTGAATTCAATATAAAGTATGAGATTGAAGGACAGGAGCCCGTTATTGATCTTCCCGTTGAAGGTGGATTATCGGTAAGGCTTTTGGAAGCATTTGGTCTTGATGCACTTGAT
Organism: Ignavibacteria bacterium RBG_16_34_14; assembly: GCA_001802865.1. Classification (GTDB taxonomy): domain Bacteria; phylum Bacteroidota; class Ignavibacteria; order Ignavibacteriales; family Ignavibacteriaceae; genus RBG-16-34-14. The sequence continues at coordinate 11,098 of MHAF01000127.1, read as the reverse complement.
GCAAGCGGTAATCCGACTTCAGATAATCAATTTGATTACAGACCTGGTATTACGATCTTACCAACAACCGGAGAAATTATTTTCCCCGTACTTGAACCATTTGCCAGAGACCTTCCCTCTAGAATTCCTGATGAACGAAACTTTAGTGAAGTTTATGATACTACTCAGATATCTGCAAGAAATTTTAAGGCTAAAGATAAATGGCTGTTAACCGGAAAAAGCTCTGGTGAAGCATCTTCAACCTATCAGCTTGGTTTTAATGTTGTTGAAAACTCAGTAAGAGTTTTATTGAACGGGAGAGAATTAACTTCCGGCGTTGATTATGCTGTTGATTATAATATCGGACAGTTAACAATAAGAAATGATGCTGCTTTAGTACCTGGTGCAGATCTTAAAATTACTTATGAGCAGAATGATCTTTTCCAGCTTGCATCAAAAACTCTTCTTGGTGCAAGAGGTATAATTGACTTTTCCAAAAAAACTAAACTCGGTTTTTCTGCACTTAATCTTAATCAGCAAACTTTAAGTGATAAAGTAAGAATTGGTGAAGAGCCAATAAGCAATTCAATTTACGGTTTGGATTTCAGTACCTCTGCTGATCTTCCATTCTTAACAAGAGCTCTTGATAATATTATTTCAACAAAGCAGATATCAACATTTTCTTTCTCTGGCGAGTATGCTTATATAAATCCTGATCCTAATACAAAGAAGAGTACTATATCATCAGATCAGAATAAAAGTATAGCTTACATTGATGATTTTGAAGGGGCTAAAAGAATTATTCCTGTTGGTATATCTTATACAGGATGGAAAGATTTATCTCCTCCAAATATGCTGCCTTTTCTTTCTGACACTCTTACCGCTGCACAACTTATATCATATAAAGCAAAATCATGGTGGTATACAATTACACCTGGAAATGTTAATGTAAATGATATCTGGCCAAACAAACAAGCTGGGAAACAGGAACAGCAGGTAACGGTTATGGATTATGTATACCAGCCTGATACTCCGGGAACTTATAATACCAATCCTTTGATATATGAAAATCTCCAGCAAAACTGGGGTGGAATAATGAAAATCCTTTCTTCAACCGCAAGCAATCTTGTTGAAGAGAATATTGAGTTCATTGAATTTTGGGCACAGATTTATACTGCACCCGATGGTGCAAAAGTTTATATAGATCTTGGAAACATAAGTGAAGATGTAATCCCTAACGGAATTTTGAATACCGAAGATTTAAATCAGAATGATGCAATTGATGAGGGGGAAGATGTAGGACTTGATGGTTTATCCAATGGAAATGAAACTTCTCTATATCCTAAATCTGATCCGAGTGGCGATAATTTTTTCTTTGATGCGAGTGGTTCCTATAATCCTCTTGATTATTTCAGAATTAATGGCACTGAAGGTAATGCACTACTTTCAGACATTGGCAGACTACCTGATACTGAAGATCTTAACAGGAATGGAACTCCTGACCGTCTCAATAGTTATTTTAGATATGAGATACCTCTTGATACAAGTATGGTTACCAATCCTATAATAGCAGGAGGTGGAAGTAAGGGTTGGTATTTGTATAGAATCCCATTAAAAGATTTTACAAATACATTCGGAAGCCCTACTCTTTCTAATGTTGAGATGATTAGATTTTTTGTAACCGGTGTCAGCGATTCAATTCATTTAAGAATAACTGAGTTTAACCTCGTAGGCAGCCAGTGGCAGAAATTAGACAAGGAAGATACAGTACTCTCTGTTTCTGTTATCAACTTTGAAGATAATCCTGAATATAATCTTCCCCCAGGAGTCTTCCAGGAACGCGACCGAAGCAGACCAGATGAAAATATTTTAAGAAATGAACAATCTCTTAATCTTATAATAAACAATCTGCCTGATGGTGAATCAAGGGAAGCAATTAAATTTTTGTACCGCCCCCTTGATGTATTTAACTATTCTGAGATGAAGTTGTTTGTTCATGGGGATGAAAATAAGATGCCTGGTTCAGTTTCTTATAGTACAAATGGAAAATATTCTGCTGAGGTATTTTTCAGGTTTGGTGCAGATACAAATAACTATTATGAATACAGGCAGCCCGTTCTCCCTGGGTGGAATGAAATCAGTATTCCTTTTGATCAAATCACTGCACTTAAACAAACAAGAGAATCAACAAATATTATTTACAGCTCTCCGGTTCCTGGAAAGTCTGGTCATTTCTACCAGATTAAAGGAAATCCTACACTTACTTCAGTTAAGTTTCTCTCTGTTGGAATTCATAACATATCTGAACCACCTCCTCAAACGGTACTTGATTTTATTTCCGGTCAGGTATGGATAAATGAATTAAGAGTTGTTGGTGCAGACGACTCTCCCGGCTGGGCTTATAGCTTTAATTCAGCAATCAGGTTTGCTGATCTTCTTGGATTAAGCTTTACGATGAGTCAAACAAATCCCTATTTCCACAGACTTGCTGACAGGTTTGGTTCCAGAGTTGAATCAACCAACTGGAGTGTTCAAAGCGATCTTGATATACTTAAACTTCTTCCTGTGAATTTACCGGAAAGCAATTTGAAGGCAAATTATTCTCACACAGAATCTTTAGGTAAACCTCTTTACATACCCGGAACAGATATCAGAGTTGAGGAAGCAGGAAAACAGCTTGATGTTACTGATCCAGACTCAATTGATTTTGGTCCTAAAAATTCTTCAGAGCTTTTAAGCGAAACCCAAACATTAAATATATCTGATAGCTGGTCTACATCAGGTGTGAAGCTGAAAATTCCTTCAGCTTTCTGGTTAGTTAGAGATACCTGGAATGCACTTACTTTCGGATTTAACTATAATAAGACATTCAGCAGAAATCCTACTACACTCTCTAACAAAGCATGGATTTGGAATGCAAATATAGCATATGGACTAAACTTGAGCCCTGATTATTATTTAAATTTTGCTGATATACCTGTGCTTGGTACTTTATTTGGTTTATTCAGTGATTATAAAAATGCTAAATTTTATTTTACACCGCAGAACTTCACTCTCAATGTTACTGCAAAAAGAAACAGGAACACTAACGTAACAAGATCTCGTCTTACAGGAACACAAATTATAGGAGCCGAAGAGAAAATCACCAGAGATTTTACGGCAACGAGAGGATTCAATCTAAACTGGAAAATTACTGAAGGTGGTTTAATTAATCTTACAACTAATTATAATGTAAATGTAAATTCTTCACTGGCATATCTTGAAACAGTACAAATTGATAGTATACATGTTGTTCAGCGTCCTGAAGGTGAAATATGGAATGATATTTTTTCAGGTGAATTCTTTGGAAGAGATTATAATTATACTCAAAGCACTGAATTCAGAACTTCACCTAAACTTCCTTCACTGTGGGATTTAAATAAATTTTTTACAATCACTGCAGGATATTCCGTTAGCTACCAGTGGAATTTTGATTTCAGACAGGAGGATGTTGGAAGAAGTGCTGGCTTTGGAAGTAAAACATCTCTTGGACTTACATTAAGAATTAAAGCTTTAGCAGATCCTTTGTTCAAATCAGAAGAAGAAACTCAAAATAAAAATACAGGAAATATTCAGAAAGAGGACAGAACTAAAAGAAACATAACTGAAGAAGGAAAAGATTCCACTCAAATTACAGTTAAAGATTCGCTTACGACAGGTGATACAGTACTGGTAGATGGAGAAAAAAAATCTGCAATTAAAAATGCTTTATTATTTCTTCGTTCAGTTGCAAAAGTAATCTTTTTCGATTATGAAAGTATAACAATTAATTTTACAAGTGATAATAATCTTTCAAAATCCGGAATAGCCGGTAAAGGAACTGGTTTTGGTAATTTCTGGGGATTTACTCAGAATGATGACTTGGGTCCATCGAGAGGTTTTATGCTTGGCTTAAGCAGGGATGTTGGCACCAGAGCAATATCGCCAACCACAAACCTGAGTGATGTCTTCTCTCATAAAAATAATATTGATTTAAGAACTTCAAAACCTTTATGGGAAGGCGCAAAGATTGATCTAACATGGAAAGTAGGATGGTCTTTAAATAAAACAACAACTTTAAGAGCTGATGCTAATGGTGATCTGTTTGTTTCAAACGAAGTTTCATCAGGAAGTATCAATAGGAGTTTCTTAACCCTCCCATCATTTTTGTTCTTCTCCGTTTTTGATAACGGCATTAAAAAAGTTAATGAACTTTATGATCCTAATTCCGGGGATGCTAATGCCAGTCTTTCATCAGCTTTTATAGAAGGTTTTGAAACTTTTCCCTGGCTTTCAAAGCTGGGACCACTGAAAGATGTTGCAAAATATATCCCCCGCCCAAACTGGCGAATTACTTGGGATGGTCTTGAGAGCTTTTTCTTATTTAAACAAATTGCTAAGAGAGTTTCACTCGATCATGCATATAGTTCATCTTATACTGAAGGATGGAGATTGACTCCGGATGGAGTTCAGGAAATACAAACACAAAGAATTGAATATGGTTTTGCACCATTAGTTGGTTTGAATTTCACATTTGGTCAGTTGTGGGAAGGAAATCTTACAAGCAATCTAAAATATTCCACACGAACAAATTATGATCTTGGTATTTCGACGAGAAATATTACAGAAACATTCTCAAGAGATATTGGTATAACCGCCGGGTATTCCAAATCAGGTTTCGAGCTTCCACTGTTTGGAGTTTCATTAAAAAATGATATTGAATTCAGCTTTTCATACACAAGTACACAAAACTCAATTGTAAGGTATGAAATGGCTAATTTTACTGAGGAAGGAATTCCGCAGGATGGAACAATTAGAACAACTATAGAACCGAGAATTAAATATACAATCAGTTCAAAAGTTACACTTTCAATTTTCTATAAAAGATCAACTGTTGAACCGGAAGGTGCTGCAAGAATTCCTCCCACAACAACAAATGAAGCCGGTTTGGATGTTCATATTTCTATTCAATAAACTAACTTCAGGCAATTTTCTTGCATCTATACTTGAACTTGAACTTACTCGTGTGATACAGGAATTAAAATTCCGTTTTTAATTGTAAGTATTTACCAATTTGATTAATCTTAAAAGGTTTTAAAGGAATAATTTTATGAAATCAAAAAGAATATTATGGGTTGATGATGAGATTGAGCTTTTACGTTCACATATAATTTTTCTTTCTGAAAAAGGTTTTGAAGTTGATACAGTGACTAATGGTGAAGACGCTGTTTCTTCTGTAAAAGAAAACACCTACGATCTCATATTTCTTGATGAAATGATGGCAGGAAAAGGCGGGCTTGAAACTCTTGGTGAGATAAAAGAGATAAACTCAAATATTCCTGTTGTTATGGTTACCAAGAATGAGGAGGAAACCCTGATGAATGAAGCGATCGGCGGAAAGATTGATGATTATCTAACAAAGCCGGTCAACCCCAGCCAGATTTTGCTCGTTTGCAAAAAAATTCTTGAAGGAAGAAAAATCTCAGGTGAATATGCTGCAAAAGATTATCTTCAGGATTTTAGCGAGATATCACGTCAGATGTTAATGAGCCCGGACTTTGATGAGTGGATAGCAATTTATTTAAAGCTTGTTGGCTGGGATGTTGAACTTGATGCCCATCCAGATCTTGGTCTCAGACAAACACTTAATGACCAGAAAAAAGAAGCGAATAAAGAATTTTCAAAATATGTTGAAAAGAATTACAGGAACTGGATATCTGCAAAAGAAGATTATGAAAAGCCTGTCCTTTCGACTGAGATAGTTGAAAGATATGTGATTGACCTTCTTAAAGAACCAAACAAATCAGTTTTCCTTTTTGTAATAGACTGCCTGAGACTTGATCAATGGCTGGTTATGGAAAAGCATTTAAATGAACTTTTCAAAATCAATAAAGAATATTATTATTCAATTCTTCCAACAGCAACTCCTTATTCAAGGAATTCTCTATTTGCAGGTTTGTATCCTTCAGAGATAGAGAAACATTATCCTCAGTTATGGATATCCGGCAATGATGATGAAAAAAGCATGAATAAATATGAAAAAGAATTACTTCAGCTTCTGCTTGATAGAAAAAGAATAAACCTTAAAAATGATTTAAAATATATAAAGATCATTGATCCTGAAGTCGGCAGGAACTTTGAACAGAATATTCTTTCATATAAGAATACGCACTTTACTGCAGTTGTGGTAAACTTTCTTGATATGATTGCACATGGAAGGTCAGATTCTGATATTCTTAAAGAAATTGCACCGGATGAAGCGGCATACCGCTCTTTAACCAATAGCTGGTTTATTCATTCTTCTTTACTTGCAACATTTAAAACCCTTGCTAAAATGGAAAATGTGAAAATTGTAGTTACAACTGACCATGGCAGCATCAGGTCTTTAAGAGGTGCAAAAGTTCTTGGAGACAGGGAAGCTTCAACTAATCTTCGCTTCAAATATGGCAGGAATCTTAAAGCTGATGAGAAGAATGCTGTTTTCATAAAGAATGCAGATGATTATAAACTTCCCAAACGTGGAGTTACGATTAATTATATAATTGCAAAAGAAGATTATTATTTTGTTTACCCGACTGATTACCATAAATATCTTACGTATTACAAAGATACATTCCAGCATGGCGGAATTTCTATGGAAGAAATGATATTGCCTGTAATAACAATGGAACCAAAGTAAGTGAACTATCCTTTTGAGAAAGCTGTTGCATCTCCTGAAGAGACAAAAGAACTTGCCGGGGCTTTTGCAAATCAAATTAATTCCGGTCAGCCTGTTGTTTTAAATGGTGAACTTGGTTCAGGCAAAACATTTTTTGTAAAGCAAGCTTGTAATGTTTGGGGGATAACAAATGTTAGCAGTCCCTCATTTGCAATTGTAAATAATTATAATAATACAAAGCCTGTTTATCATTTCGATTTTTACAGGATAAAAAACAGGGAAGAACTTTTTGATATAGGTTTTAATGATTATCTCAACGATACCGAAGCTGTTATTTTTATTGAATGGGGAAATCTTATTCCTGAAATTCTGCCTAAGAGAAGAATTGAAATCAATATAGAAATTCTTGAAGATACAAAACGTTTCTTCAGATTTATTAAGTATGGATAAATTAGGAATTAATAATATAATAATTACCAAGTTATGCTGAACTTGTTTCAGCATCTTCTTATGCTAAGAGATTCCGATCCCGACAAAGTCGGGACGGAATGACACCTCATTTTATTTAAAATGATTATGCTGAATTATAAACCAATCCTCGCAATAGAAACTTCCGAAAAGAACTGTGGAGTTTGTCTCTATTTCACCGATGAAAAATATTTTGAATTCTCTTTTCGTTTAAAGAATGCTCATTCGGAAAAAATATTTGAACTAATAGATAAACTATATAAGACATCGGACTATTCTTTACAGGAAACAGGATGTATTGCTGTTTCTTCGGGTCCCGGTTCCTTTACAGGTTTAAGGATTGGAATGTCGGCAGCAAAAGGGCTGGCTTTTGGTTCCTCACTGCCAATAATTCCTGTACCTACATTTGAAGCAATGGCATTCCAGCTTAGTGATTTTTATTTGGATGGAACTCAGTTTTTAATTGCTAATAAAGTAAATGCTGAAGAGGTATATTATGCGAAGTTTCAAATTAAGGGTAATAATTATATATTTGTAGAGAATCTAAGCATTATTAAACATTCAGATTTAAAACAGAATAGTAATTTAATTTTTGGTAATGTAGTTAATCATAAGCAGCTTAATGAAACTGCATTTTTATTTTCTGCTCCTTCCGCTAAATATGTAGCGAAATGGGCTGAAAAATTTGGCTCTGATAAATTAACATTTGATTATGATTATCTCGAACCAAATTATCTAAAAGAATTAATAATTAAAGGGATGAATAAATGAAAAAGAAGATTGCCTTTTTATTTTTAATATTTATTTCAATTGCATACTCGCAATTATTAGGACCAAAGATTGTTGTTCAGCAGCCGCTGCATGATTTTGGAGATATAGTTCAGGGAGAAAAAGTACAGCATAATTTTATTGTTACTAATACCGGCGGAGATGCTTTGATAATAACAAATGTAAGGGCATCATGCGGTTGTACCGCAGCTTTACCGGATAAAAAAGAATTAGCTCCAGGTGAATCCACAAATATTAAAGTTGAATTCAATTCAACAGGAAGAATCGGTAAGCAGGATAAAATAGTTTATGTTACTTCCAACGATAAAGAGAATCCTGAAATCCAGTTAAAGTTTACGGGGAATGTAGTTAAACAGGAAACAGCAAATGTTAAAACCAGTTCTGGTCCTTCACTTGAGCTGCCTAAAACTCAATTTGATTTTGGAAAAGTTACTGAAGGCAAAGTGGTTGATCATATCTTTACTTTTAAAAATACAGGCAGTGCAACTTTAACAATAAATGAGGTTAAAACATCCTGTGGATGTACTGCAGCTTTACTTAGCAAGAAAGAATTAGCTCCCGGTGAAGAAGGAACTATTAAAGTTGAACTGAATACCGCAAACCGTTCAGGTAAGATGTCAAAAAATGTAACTATTATTTCAAATGATCCTAAGGAACCGCAAAAATATCTTACCATCTATGTTGAAATATTAAAAGAAGGATCTAATTAATGGCATGGTTTAAGAGATCGAAGGAGAATATTTCTCCTGAGACTCAGAAAAAAGAACTGCCAGACGGTTTATGGGAAAAATGCCCAAGCTGCAATGAGATAATTCATAAAAAGCAGCTCGAACAAAATCTATGGACTTGCCTTAAATGTGGTTATCATTTCAGAATTGGAAGTAAAGAATATATAGACATCCTTCTTGATAAAAGTTCATTCAAAGAACTTGATAAAAAAATGCGTTCCGCCGATCCCTTGAATTTTGAGGATACAAAGAAATATGCAAATCGTATTCAGGAAACAATTAAAAAAGTCGGGCTTAATGATGCTGTACGAACCGGAACAGGAAAGCTTAATGATCTTGATGTAGCATTTGGCTGTATGGATTTTAAATTCATTGGCGGAAGTATGGGTTCTGTTGTTGGTGAAAAGATTGCCAGGTTAACCGACAAAGCATATAAAAATAAACTCCCGCTAATAATTGTATCTTCAAGCGGTGGTGCAAGAATGATGGAAGGTGCGTATTCACTGATGCAGCTTGCAAAAACAAGTTCACGGCTTGCAAAATATTCTGAACTGGGTATACCATATATTTCTGTTATGACTGATCCAACTACAGGCGGTACAACAGCAAGTTATGCAATGCTTGGTGATGTACACATCGCTGAGCCCGGTGCACTTATTGGATTTGCCGGTCCGAGAGTTATTAGGCAGACCATTGGAAAAGATCTTCCTGAAGGTTTTCAGCGCTCAGAATTTTTATTGGAACAGGGTTTTGTTGATTTAATCGTTCACCGTAAAAATTTAAAAGAAACAATTTATAATGTTTTGACTCTACTCAACTAGAGGATTCAGATCAAAACAATTTCTACTGTTAAAGAAATGCATTCCGTTTCCCATTCTTTAAAAAGAATGGGAAAGAAAATCGGGCTTGTTCCTACAATGGGGTATCTACACGAAGGACATCTTTCCCTTATTAAAAAATCTTTAGAACTTTGCGATGTAACCGTTGCATCAATTTTTGTTAATCCATCACAGTTTGGACCTTCTGAGGATTATGAAAAATATCCGAGAGATATTGAACGTGATAATAAACTGTTAAAAGAGCAAAACGTTGATTATCTCTTCACTCCATCTGCGGATGAAATTTATCCCTCAGGTTACCAGACTTATGTTGAAGTAAATGAAATTTCAAAAAAGTTTGAAGGGGAGTTCAGACCGAATCATTTCAAAGGTGTTACAACTATTGTTTCAATATTATTTAATTGTATTCAGCCGGATTATGCTTTCTTCGGACAGAAGGATGCACAGCAGGCTGCTGTAATTAAGCAGATGGTGAATGACCTGAAATATGATATTGATATAAGAGTTTGTCCTATTATTCGCGAATACGATGGTTTGGCAATGAGTTCACGGAATGTTTATTTATCTCCTGAAGAAAGAACAAAAGCTCTCTTCATTCATAAAGCCCTTTTATATGCAAGAAAATTGATTGAAGGAAAAGAAACCAGTCCACAAACAGTTGTTGATAATATGAGAGTAATTTTTAATGAGGAAAAAAGTATAAAGCTGGATTACATTGGTATTGTAAATGCTTATGGATTCAGAGAAGTTGATTTACTTGAAGATGGGAATGAGTATTATATCCTTGTTGCTGCGAGAGTAGGGAATACAAGGTTGATTGATAATGAGTTGATGAGATTGCAATGAGTAGTCTTTAAGTCAGTTTGTTCTAAAAAATATTTTTATCCGCCAAAAGAAGGCGGACAAGTAAATAAAAAGCAGTTGCGGTTAATTGGCATTGTTGTTCTGGGCAGCCGGTTAGCGGCAACATCGTTAGGCAACAGCAAAATTATAATATTTTTTTTACAAAGGAGGAGTTTATTATATGAACAGATATTTGTTTTTCTTTAAAGACTTTTTTAGAAAGATTATTTATATAAGCTTTCTATTCACTATCATATCTTCAACGGTGACAGCACAAAATGTAAATGATATTCCGAAAATGCCTGGTGTATATTACAAATCAAATAATACTTATGTTAAAATACCTGGATGCCCAACAAAAAAGTGTGAAGGTATTACTGAGGATTGGTTGAAAGTTGCAAAAAAAACTTCTGTTCCATATAAGGATCCAAATTTTCTTCTTCATTCTGTACTTTTTAGTTCAGATGAGACTAACGCTAATGACAGTATTACAAAAAAATCCACAATCTCTCTCATAAAGGTTTCAATTCTGCAATGGAATTCAAATGAAATACCACAAATTGATTACGATTTTAAAGTTATCGATTCCGAAAATAATATTGCGCTTCTTGTATGTAAAGGTCAATTCAAACCTGGTATATATGTGATTCTCCGAAGTCCGAATAATGTTGATAGGTTTGGAACTGTCGTAGACAAGGAAGGAATTACACAATACATTGCCTTTGATAAAGGATATAATATTATAGGAAGAGCTACACCAATCATTGTATTTTCTA
>MHAF01000126.1:11005-11687 GCA_001802865.1 Ignavibacteria bacterium RBG_16_34_14 | reverse complement strand
CTGCCACAAACTGAACAGGAAACTTTCTCCGTGCATTCATTCCATAAAGATCATCGAAAAGCCCGATAGCGAACATGATGAAACAACCGGTAAGAAATGCAGTAAACTTATTGAGGACAACGGTAGTATCAGAGTCACTAATAATGAAGATTACCGACGTTATAAAAAACCCACCAAAAATTCCTATACCTCCCAGGCGGGGGATGGGATACTGATGGATCTTCCTGTGATCGGGTTTATCAAACCACTTATACCGGAATGCTAAATGTCTTACTATAGGGACAAAAACAAGAGACAGCAGAAAAGAAGACACGGCAAAAACAATAAGCCGTTCAGCATTGAGTCCGTTCACTCTTGATCCTCCCTGATATATTTATCAATTGTACTCTAAAGCCCGTCTCAGAAAGGTTAGAAATTCAGAGAAGTTTACATACAACTGAAACGGAATGTTAGAAATGACGCATTAGACAAAAATAATAATATTTGATTGAAGTACGAAAGTCAAGAAACAAAAAAGACAATAAAGCGACAATAGATACAAAAACAACCGTTCAATTCTTAGCAAAACATCGTTCCTTGAATACTAAATACACAAACGTCGGCATTGATATAATGTTTCGTTTCCAAAGCCTCACAGGCTCCATCAGGAAACGGAAAAACCACTCTAACCCCAAGTCTCCTA
>MHAF01000126.1:10644-10909 GCA_001802865.1 Ignavibacteria bacterium RBG_16_34_14 | reverse complement strand
TTCCTGCTTGGGAGAACCAAGGCCAACCCAAAGGACATTTGCACTGCTATTATTTATCATTGCAATAATCTGATTATTAATTTCTGCCGGCCAGGCGCCAAAAGGTGGAGAATAAATTCCAACAACCTTAATGTTTGGATACAAAATATTCATCTTTTGTTTTATCATTTTTAATGTCTCTTCTGTCGATCCAAGGAAAAAATATTTTACTTCTTCTTTCATATTATTTGAAATATTATTCAACTTTTCAAAAAAATCAGGTCCG
>MHAF01000126.1:10248-10573 GCA_001802865.1 Ignavibacteria bacterium RBG_16_34_14 | reverse complement strand
AAAATCAGACTCATTCAAAGAATTATACAAGACCTGATCTTTGCGGGCTAAAATAATCGAGTGAGGATTTGCACACGTAATAACTCTTTGTTTATCTTTCCTGTACATGAATTCAAGAAGTCTGTCAATGATGATATCTTCGGATTCCTTATTAACTCCTATCTTCAGAATGTATTCTTTCACTGCTTTCTTAATCCTTATCTCCTTAAATACCAGCTTCTTTCAATCCTTTTAACAAGTTTTCCACTGCCTGTTCTTCCATCTCTACCCGTGTTTCTAAAGCATAAGAACCTATATGAGGAGTCAATATTGCACTATCCAATTC
>MHAF01000126.1:2999-10235 GCA_001802865.1 Ignavibacteria bacterium RBG_16_34_14 | reverse complement strand
GAGTATGGTTCCTGCTCAAACACATCTATAGCAGCCCCGGAAAGATGGCCATTTTTTAAAGCAGCGTACAGCGCCTCCTCCTGCACAACTCCACCACGAGAAACATTTATCAGATATGCCCCTTTTTTCATTTTATTTATCTCAACATCTCCTATCAATAGTTCCTTTAACGACACATGGATGGATACTATGTCACTTGACTTTAAGAGCTCATCCAATTCAACCCTTTCAGTACCGCAGTCTGATACTTCAGTCCTTACATCATAATAACGTACTTTACACCCTAAGGCTTTCAACAACCCGGCAACTTTTTTCCCTATGCGACCAAAACCAATTATTCCAACTTTCTTGCCACTTAGAATATTACCCATACTCTTTTTCCAATGTTCACTCCGGACATTCCTATCCATATATGAAATCTTTCGCAGCAGGTTTAGTATAAGTCCTACAGTTAATTCAGCTACAGCAAGGGTCGGAGCATCAGGGGTGTTAAAGACTTTTATCCCTAAATTCCGGGCTGCATCTATAGCAACATTGTCCAGGCCTGCTCCACAGCGGGAAATAACCTTCAGGTCAGACACAGGAATCATTGATTGAGTTAAACTCTCCAGGGCGCTTGCATTCAGTACTTCCGTCCCGGCGATTATGCCTATGCAACCTTTACAAAGATCAACGATTTCATTTCCTTTAAGTGTGCGTCTAAAAGGATTCATAATTACATCAAACCCGTTATCCATTAAAAGATCAACGGGATTTTTATTACACTCACCAAATGATGACGTCGTGATAGCTATTCTATGCATTAAACCTCTCCATGGGCTTTCTTGCAACCACCCTCATATGAGAACTCAGGTTATTGTTCACAATCCATTCCTGTAATTCTTTTTTGCAATTATCTGTTCCTTTAAAGGAAACCAAATCCCAGAATCTCCCTAACTGAATCCCTTCATTCCTTATCATCCCTTCCACAATATCCCAGTCTAATTTGCCTGGAGTAGAAGCTTCCACGATATCAAAACCTGTATTTTTCAGTAAATTACTGACGGAGTCCACATTGAAAAAATTAAGATGATGGGGTGGTGCAATACTTTTAGATTTTTCCCATAGAGATAAGATGTCAAACCCTTTACCATTAAGTGTAGTCAAAAATAAATACCCTCCTGGCTTTAAAATTGAATAAGCTTTTTTAAAGAAAGAGGCAGGCTCAAACAAATGCTCGAGCAATTCGAAAGTGGTAAGTATATCAAACTTTTCTTCCATACCTTTCATATCTTCCAGGCAGGTACATTCAACATCCAAACCTTTTGAACTGCAAATGTCTGCCATTTCTGATGAAGGTTCTATAGCTATGAACCGGTTTTCAGGAACTATTTTTTTTAATTCCTCAAGAAACAGGCCAAAACCAGCCCCTATATCACCAACAACCATTTCCTTATTAACACTGAAAAATTTACTTATAAATTCTGCCCTGGGTCTGAAGATCTTCTCCCGTCTCCCCTCTGCAACCGGCTTAAAAAACTCATTTACCCAAAAGGATGTTGATGGAGATTTGGAATAAAATATATTCAGGGTTTCGAATGCTGGTCTTGGATTTACATAAAGGGTTTCACAATTTTTACAGCTGACATATTTAAATCCAATTTTCTCAAACTCTGCAATAAATTCACTATTACCACAAGCCGGACAATCGCCTTCTTTGAAAGTTGAAAAATCAAAAAAACTTTCTACATCCTTTTGAACCAGTTCCAGGTATTTGTTAAAAACATCACGTTTTCTTATCTCTTCTTCTTTCATAAAAATTAAGCTCCCTTTTATACTTTATAATTCTCCATATATTTATCATGTTGCATCAATGATTCAACTTTTCTCAGATCCTCAATCGTATCAACACTGTATGTCTCATACTCTGACAATACCATCTTAACCCTGTACCCGTGCTCAAGCACCCTCATCATATCAACAGACTCCACAATTTCCAGAGGTGAAGTCTCTAAGCTATTAAACTTTATCAAGAAATCTCTTCTGAAGGGGATAACACATACTTGCTTTAACATAGGAACACTAGTAGCTCCCTTTTTCCAGGATGGTATTGGTTCTCTTGAAAAATAAAGGGCAAATTTGTTTAAATCAACCACAACCTTGACTTCGTTAGGATCGCAATGTTCCTCCCGTGTCTTTAAATTGGCCATGAGGTTTACGACTGACAGGTTTTCGTCCTCAAGGATAGGTTTTACCGCCATATCTATCATTTCGGGATACAACATCGGCTCATCCCCTTGAATCATCACAATGATATCAACCGTCCTTCCTGTTTCAGCCTCAATCTTTAACATTGCTTCTGCACATCTGTCGCTGGCCCGTTCATGGGTACTCATGGTCATAATAGTCTCACCATTAATTGAAGTAACATAGTCTTTAATTTCCTGATCACACGTTGCTACGTAAACATTATTCAGAGCTTTGCTCATTTTACACCTGTAGTAAACATGGCCAATCATTGGTATACCACAAATTTGCGCCAACGGCTTACCTGGAAAACGGCTTGAAGCCATTCTGGCAGGAATAACTCCAACTATATTCATACTGCTTCCTCCTTAATCTCTTATTGTTTACTTTTCAGCATCTTCATTTCATCCCTGCATTTATTGCCCAAAAACATGAAATCAATACTGAAAGCAATGAACTTGTATCCTTTATCTATCTTCTCTTCAACAAGTCTATTGTCAGGCGGAATAACATGGAATCCCAAAGGAAATTTGTATTTCTTACATGTCTCTTCAATCTTTATAATTGCAGCCAGCATATCCGGATGATCAAACTGTCCTGCAACCCCAAGAGAGCCTGAGAGGTCATATGGTCCGATTATACAACCATCAACGCCTTCTACTGATATAATCTCATCAAGATTTCTGACAGCATCAATATGCTCTATCTGAACAATCACTATGGAATTGTCATCCAGCTTTGACTTGTATTCTTCAAAACCAATGCCGTATTTCTGCGCCCTTGCAAGTCCGACACCACGATTTCCGTAAGGTGGATATTTTACTGCTTTTACTGCCTTTACTGCATCATCTTTTTTATTTACCATGGGTACAATTACGCCGTACGCACCGGCATCCATAACCCTTTTTATGAGATATGGATTATTTTCACCCACCCTTACAAGAGGAACTATCTCCCTTGCTTCAATGAGACTGATCAGCGCCTGTGCCTCACTGATTTCTATGACACTGTGTTCCATATCTATGGCAAGCCAGTCGAAGCCTGCGGTTGCCATGATTTCAGGGATGGACATATGGGACAAAGTCACCCATGAGCCTATGGATAGCTGATTATTCTTCAGTTTTTCTTTAAGTTTATTAATTTTGAACATATCAGTTAATTTAACCTCCTTAACATTCTAACAATATGTCTAACAAACCAATAACATCTACAGTTTAGCAATAGCATCTAACTTAAATATATTAAACATTAATCTGTGTTTAATATATTTAAGCAATGTTATTAAATCTTTGTTTGCGGCCTGATATACTCCATGAACCTGTACTGTAGCATGCATGACTTCCAGTCTGTGTTTAATTTTTTCAAGATGTCTTATATAAGGCATATAAAGCAGGCTCTTTACTTCTTTAGATAGTCTATATCCCCCTATATCAACTTCATTTGTATAAAATCTTACATAATGAAAATGATAAAAAATAACCTGAAATTCTGTTATGCTATTCAGTTCCTTCCCGTAAAGTACCTCGCCTTTTTTAAATATCTTATATTGTTGAACATTCCATGGGGCAACTCCACCACCTAAATAATTTAAGACATGAACTCCATTAAATCTTTCAGGCCAATCATCCAGGTATTTTTGATCTCCGAATTTCCCCTTTTCATGACGGGCATAACACCATTCAATACAGGCATTTCTCCACCATTCCAATACAAATCTTCCCTCTTTATTATTTTTAAAAGTAATAAATTGACTATTATATGTACCGGATTTCCCACTCTGGTCATAGCAAGGGGTGTAATGATGATTAGTTATAAGAACAGCATTGTTTCCCATTTCTTCGAGGAGCTTACCTGGGGAATTCCAGAAGTAAATATCTGCATCAAGATATGTGCAGCTTTCCACCTTATAACGATCCAACACGAAATTAATAGCTGATGGTATGCATGTCCAGCAATATTCTCCTTTAGAACGTGTAGGTTTTATAGCTAATAGTTTTTCGTCTTCGAATTCTTTTAGTTGTACAATAGTAGCATGCGTTAAATTCAACTCCTTAAGAACGGAATAACACTTATCGTCAAACGCAAAAATATAAATATGAAATCTATGACAATGAGTCAGAAGAGATTCATATAACGCGATGCCGTAATTAACATACTTTGAATCAAATAATGTACAAAAATACATGGCAATATAACCTTTACAAATCTAATAAAGCATCTTTATGGTTCTATGAAGAGTAGCTACAATTATACTAGCGGCTATTTTGCCACAGGAGAATTATCCATTACAGTGTGATGCCATGCTAAATTGTCCTTAAACTTATGAGTCAGATATTTTTGCCATTCTTTTAATTCCTGGTTAGTAAAGTTATCTGTCTTCCAAAAGTCATTAGAATATTCATCTGTCTTTTCCCATTCTATGTCTTTAAACTTTTCATGGTCATAAAAATCACTTCCAGGATAAGGACATAATATTGTAAATCCTACAACGTCGGGCCTGATATTTTCAACCAATTTCTCAGTCATTATGATATCTTCTCTCGTTTCTGAGGGCATGCCTAACAAGAAAAACGACCTTCGTTTTATTCCACATTCCTTTGCCCACTCAAATACTTCCGTTACCTTTTCAATAGTAGTTCCTTTTCGCATTGCCCTTAAAATCTTCGGGCTTCCACTTTCACACCCAACGTCAATCTGATTGCAGTTTGCCTTTTTAAGCCACTTGAACATTTCTTTCCTGGATATTGCTGCATGTATCATACATTCCCATTCGATCGTAAAGTTCCTGCGAATCTTTTCCTCGCAAAATTCAATCACAAATTCAGCAGACGTATCAAATGTAGCATCTATAAATTTAAAAAAATCCAGATTGTATTTTCTGCTTACAAACTCAATCTCATCCATAAGATCCTTGATATTTCGGGTCCTTACAGGATTTGTCTTTCTGTTAAACAGTCCCGTGATATTTCTTTCCGAACAATATCTGCATCTGAATGGGCAAACCCTGTTGGCCTGGAAACTTGCAATACGTTTGTTTATCATCTGCTGGCAAAGTGCAACGGTTCTTTCATTCCGGATTAAATCCCTGTCAGGCCATGGCAACTCATCAAAATCAACGGATTCTCCACAAACCATCCTGTCATTATTGCCTTCAAGAATTCGCAGAAAAGCCTTTTCTCCCTCTCCGACCACAATCTGATCAATGCAATCTTCATCTATGAGATCCCTTAAGGCTGAAACATGATGTCCGCCAAATACAGTATGCACCCTGTGGTTAATTTTTTTTAATCTGGCAGCCAATGATACGCCATGCTGAAAGGTCGGAGTAGTACATGAGAAACCTACAATGTCGGAATCTTTAGACCCATCAATTATCTGCTCATCAGAATCAAAGTTCCCCTGAAAGAAGTTGAACTCCAGCTTACCAGTGTAATTTTTTTTGCAGTAGGATGTGATGTAGGCCAGGCTAATTGATTCCCATATATTAAAATAATACGGCTGTATTAATGTCACTTTCATAACTGCCCCTTTTCTATGCAATCTGTATAATCATAATCTATATTACATCAACTATCAAATTTGCAATCATTTGAACCGTCTCTTCAGGCAGAGAATCGTAAAGAGGAAGACATAATATATTTTTTGCGATTCGCTCAGAATTTGGTGTATAGGTTTTTATTGGAAAAAAATCCAGTGTATTTAACGATGGATAGAAATACCTTCGCGGATGAATATTCGATTCCTTTAAACGATGCTCGACTTTTAAAAGATCCTGCTCTCTCTCAAAAATAACAGGAAAATAACTATAATTGAAGCTTTTAGGATTTATTTTTTGTAAAGTAATTTTTTTAATAGGGCATAAGGTCATTTGATAAATTTCATAAAGTTTTTTCCGCCTCGAAATTACTTCATCCAGATATTTCAGGTTGACGAGTCCCATTGCAGCGCTAACCTCAGTCATTTTACCGTTAAACCCTTCATCTACAATATCTCTTCCCTCATAGCCGAAAAATCTTAATCTTTTCAATTTTCTGGCAATTTCTCCGCTTTCTGTGATTACAGCGCCACCCTCGAAGGTCTGAAGAAGCTTAGTTGCATGGAAACTAACCGTAGAGATATCCCCATAAGAAAATAAAGTTTTCCCATCAATTCTTACACCCATAGCATGTGCGCCGTCATAGATAACCCGCAAATTATATTTTTGGGAAATTTCATGGATTTTTTTGACATCGCACGGATTGCCGAATACATGTACGGCAAGTATAGCGACTGTATTCTCTGTTATATTTTTCTCTATCTCTTCCGTTGATATGTTGAGGGTTTCAGGATCAATATCAACAAACACCGGCTTACACTTTTCCCATAAGATTGCATCGGCAGTTGCTATAAAAGTAAACGGTGTGGTAATAATTTCTCCATGAAGTGCAAGGGCCTTTATAGCAAGTTGAATTGCTATTGTACCGTTTGATACACAAACAACATTTTCTATGTTAAGGTAGTTTTGAAGCTCCTGTTCGAATTGATTTAAAAGTGGTCCATTGTGCGTAAAGATTCCGGTCTCCCATAGCTTCTCAAGATATATAATGAATTCTTTCAAAGGCGGCAGAAATGGTTTTGTCACATGCACCGCATCCATTTAATTTTCTCCCTCTTTTGTTTGATCAAAATGTCTTTTTATATTATCTACAATATGGGCCTGTTCTAAAATAGAAGTATAATGCAGATCATAATTCTCAGGATTCCCAGCCTCCTCAGAGAAAAAATCAAGCGAGTTTTGAAAATGGTTTGCAGGAGGGAGGGTAAAGGTCTTAATAATATCCTGCTGCTCCAGAGTTATTTCCGGCGCCATATGAGAGGGGATGCTGTAAGCCCGTTTAACAAAAACAGCTCCCCTGCTTCCCCAAATCCTGTAGTTGCATTGATAATAATTATCAAAACCAAACGATATCTGGGCTACCTGACCTGCGTCATTCTTTAACATAGCTGCCCCGCATATATCAACACCATATG
>MHAF01000126.1:0-2985 GCA_001802865.1 Ignavibacteria bacterium RBG_16_34_14 | reverse complement strand
AGACTGGCACCTAAACATTCAAGCTCATTTCCCAGATAGAGGCGGGCTGCACGTACAAGATATCCACCGGCATCAAATAGGGCACCACCCCCTAATTTATTATTATAACGTATGTCGTTTTTTTAAATAGGTGGAAATCCGAAAGCTCCTGTAAAAAGACGGATATCTCCTACCTCTCCGCCGGCAATTAAGTTCTTTACAAAAGAATGTTGAGGATGTTGAACAAACATGAAGTTCTCCATTACCAGCAGGCCTCTTTTCCTGGCCTCTTCAACAACCCTTTTTGATTCAACTAAGCCGGTGGTAAAAGGCTTTTCACATAACACGTGCTTACCGGACCTTAGTGATTCAATGGCCAATTCTTCGTGAAGAGACGGAGGGAGAGGAATGTAGACAGCATCAATGTCTTGCCTGCTTATAATATTTTCATACCCCACTACTGGATCACATCCAAAGATTTCAGCAAATTTCTCTGCCCTCGTCTTTGAGCGGCTGGCCACGGCAACGAGCTGTGTGCGATTTGATAAATTAATAGCTGACAGCATGTATCTCTCCGCTATTCTTGCACAACCAAGCACTCCCATTCTTAGAGGTTTTTCCATCTGCTTCCTTTATTAGAAAAAAGTTTATTTACCAGAATCTATTAAATTAAGCCTATACATGAGATGAGACTCCGGGCCTCGACATTTACATAGTTATTGTGTTTAACAAATTCAGTAATTTGTCCAAGAGTCATCCATACAAAGTTTTCGGGCTGTTCTACAGGGAATTCATCCCCTGCCTCGATTATCCAGTAATCATTCTGCTCCTTATAAAAACGCCCCCCTTCTTCTGATTGAAGGGCATGATACCGGACCACAGATTGGTCAGGGTTCAGAAATAGATCCAGGTACTTAGGTTGGTTTTCAGGTTTTTCATTTTTATAACTTCCGGTGATACATTGAACAGTTGGCGCCATCTCCAGGATATCAAAATTACCAGGCTCAACCTTGGCCTGAACCAGGAAATGGAGGATACCGTTTATTTTTTTTGTTATAAAGCCTACTACGCCTGACTCTATTTGCTCAATTAGCGGCTGACACCAGCTCCCGACTTCCCTCTTATCTGTATCTATAGATGCCCCTATTACTCTAAAAAATGTACCATCTTCATGATAAATATTAAACTCATCATGCCTCCATTTTTCAACCTCACGCAGGGGAATAGAATTAACATCCAGATAATATTTGGTTTTTAGATTTGTAGACCAGCTTCTGATATCGTCCATGCCTGACAATCCCTCATCTTTCTTCATAGCCGATTTCAGTATATCAAGATAATAACCGGATGGGCTGTCTTCAATAAGAGGAGAGTAATGAATGCATTCATTGACTCTGTCTATATCATATCTGTCATTTCCATTACAGTTATAGTAGATACAGGAAATCACGGTTCTTGTATCCATATTGACAATATTATCATACTGCAGAAGGTTTTTAATTTGTCCTAAAGTCAACCAGCAGTAATCCTCATATACCGGCACGTCCTCATTTGAAGGAACTTCAATGATTATATTGCGGTTTCTTTTCCTTAGAAAACGGCCCCCCTGTTCGGACTGTAACTGATCCAACAGGACCCAGGATTTGCTCTTATCCAGAAAGTATTCCAGATACTTCGTTACCTTCCCTTTATGCACACGGGAATAATTGCTCTTCGTAGCCTGGACTGTTGGCGATAATTGTACTTTATTGATGTTTCCTGGCTCCATTTTTGCCTGCATTAGGAAATACAGGATTCCATTAAACTTTTTTGTGAGTATCCCCAGCACACCTATTTCCGGCTGATTAATAATCGGCTGTGACCATTGCTTAATGGGGCCGGCATTTGTTTCAACACGAATACCTTCGATGCTGAAGAACTTTCCTGATTGGTGCCTGAGATTGCCGGTCGTTTCTTCAAAATACCAATTTTCTATTTTGGATAATGGTATTTTATTTACCTCAAATCTTTGATTATTCTTATATTCTATCCATTTAATAATACTACTGGTATCATTGAACGGGTTCACTTGAGACAGACTTGAAATTAAAAAGTCAGAGCTCTTTTGAGTTAGTGGAATACAGGAAATCATATGTCTTTGCAAATCCAAAACTTCTTTATTGATATTCATAATGTCAGCCTCCGAACAATCCGGTTATATGCCAGTTGATTTTTTGATGCCACTATTTCTCAGACCTTATTTAGTACCCTTATATTGCAAGGGTCCGGATAAGTCAAGCGAATAAATACCCGATCCTATATTATACACTTCCACAGATTCTTGTGGAAACCTACAGGGCTGATCCATTCTTCATATAGTCGTCTTATAGATAGCTGAAGTTTTTCAAATTCGTCATCACTGATATTGTCATGAAACTCTACTATCTTATCCCCTATAGATTCAAGGTCTTTTGAATCAATCCACACACAGTATTTCTTCCAGTCTATTATATGGTCAAAAGGAAGTACACAGTCTGTATCAACAAAAACAGGAATCCTGCCGCAACTAAGTACTTCATAGAGACGGTAAGAAAAATTACCCCCTCCTCTGACTACAAGTGCGTAGTCTGATTCCACTATATTTTTCACATAATCCTGACGGATAGTATTATCACCGTACCCGCCAAAACCTTTTCTAAAAATAAAATTCATCTTAACCCTGTTGTCGTACATAAGGGTACGTACAGCCAAGCCTCTAAGGCGTGCCCCGGTCTGGGTACGGCCGGTAATCAACTTCATACTGTGTAATAATAAACTGTTTATTTTATTATTAGGGTCGTAGTCCAGATATCCACAATATCCAACACTGGGTAGATGTCCCTTTTTTCTGATCTGCAGCGTTCCCCTAAGATAGCGGTGCTGGAAATCAACCGACCAGCCTGGAATTGCGAACTCATTAGGCTTACGTTTTGAGCGATAGAATGAAGTCCTGAAGACGATAGCATTCTCTATAGGAATAGTCTCATC
>MHAF01000125.1 GCA_001802865.1 Ignavibacteria bacterium RBG_16_34_14 | reverse complement strand
TATAGAAACTTATAGCAGGATAATTTTCTATGGTGATTTCTATTTCGGAAAGTGATTTGTATTTACTTTCTTTCTTCTTTGGCAATTTTAAATAGCTCGCGGGGTGTGATATTGGATTAAAATCTACGACTACACCTTCCTGAGACTGGATATGATATTCAGCTCTAAACTGACCTTCGGTATGACCAATATTTGGAGTGATTGTAATATTACCGCCATAAAAAAAACCTTCAGAATTTTCTTTCTTCTTTAAATTAATTAGACCTGTTGAATTTTCTCTTAATAAATCTGCTACATTTTTACTTTGCTGAGAAACGGGTTCACCTAAAATAAAAAGAGATGTCACACCTAAATCCTCAATTGCTTCACAAGTCTGAAGATAAACTTCTTTCAATTTATCAGTATCATTATATCCAACAAATGGAGTTAATTCATCAAAAACAATTTTGCTAGGTTGATATTGTTCAACAACAGAAACAATATCCTGTAAATACTCTGCAAGGAATTTATCAGGTTCAGAATCTAAATCTTTTACAGAAGGAAGGTTTATACGTATTACTATAACCTGGTTTTGATCCATATAGTGCTGAAGATCAAAATTAATTGAAGCAGCATTAATCATAAGATCTTTAGGACGCATGTTAGTAAAGTAAACACAAACAGCTTGTTGGTTTATTGCTTCCTTTGTGAATTGTAATCCGAGAAGAGTTTTTCCTGATTTTCGTGGACCTACCAGCAAATATGTACCACAATTGTAGAATCCGCCCCATGTTTCATCTACAAAAGAGATTCCGGAGGGAGTTAATTGTATCTTTTTTCTCATTAATTATTTTGAAATATAGCCTTCACAAAGCCAAATTTTATGCCGTGAAGAAATCATTTAACTGAGTATTTATCTGATTGTCATGTCACAAAATCAACACAAAATAAAAATCTGTATCGGAACGCTACACTTTTCTTAAAAAATAAACCTTTAAATGTAAACTTTTTTTTTATAATTAATTCGAAATCAATTCCTTATGGAAATAAGTTTATATAACTTCTTTTATTTAAGGCAAGTACATATAAATTGAATAAGGATAGGATCCTTTATTTATTAACAGGATAAATTAGAAGAGAAAACTGTTTTTTACTAAAAAAAGTAATGATCAAACAAAACTTTTATATTCTTCCTTTGTTTTATCAAAATTAGTTTTCATTACATCATCCCAAACAGGAGAACTTACTCCATAACCTTTCTTTGAATCCTGGAAATGATGCCGCATGTGATGCTTCTTGAGGAAGAGGAAAAATTTATTCTTTATAGCAAAATGATGAACAGCAAAATGAGTCATATCATAAAATAAATAACCAATTATAAATCCTATAAAAAATGGAGAGACAAGGTCAATTCCCAATATATTTTCAAATAAAAAATAAAAAAGAACAGCTAAAGGAATACTTACAGAAGGAGGCATTACCAAGCGTCTTGAGTCACTTGGATAATCGTGGTGAACACCATGAAAAATGAAATGTATTTGTTCTCCAAATTTTGACTTTGGTTCGTAATGGAAAATAAATCTATGGAGTGTGTATTCAGCCAGGGACCAGACCGTTATTCCAAAGATAATAAGACTGAAGATAGTTATAAATGAAAATTCAAAAATAAATATAGACCTATAGAAGAAAAATAATACTACTGGAATGTATATTATCAGTGGAACTGCAGGATGAACTCTTGATAGTGATTCCATAAAATCATTTTTAAACATCCTTACAGTTTCATCTTTATTAGATATAAAATTCTTTGTCATAATTTATTATCCTAAATTGATTAACCTACCTGTAATAAAATAATAATTTTTCAAAAAGAATAAAATGAGCCGGTTGTGAAAATTTTGTTTGGAATGCATTCAATTTTATAGTAATCCTTGATTTCATCCCGCTTCGTAAACCATCTATTTTAACTCTTATTTGTTTTAGCTTGATCAATTATCAGGTCATTTATTTCATTTGGTTCTACAGGAGCTTTTCTTTTAGCTGGCTTGTAAACCGCATTTGAATCAGCAGTTGCCAGTTTAATTTTGCCTTCTTTCAGATACTTATACAATAAATCATTTTCTATTAAGTAATAGAATTGTTTTCTGAACTCTTCAAGAGATATACCACATGTTGCAGCATATTTGGCAAGTTCATGTGGATCATCAAAATCCGCCTGGCTTAACCTAAGCATATATCTTCTTGCTATATAAAAGGTTTCAGAACTCGGGTCAACCATTCTAACTCTGGTTCTTCCGGTAGCAGGATCAATGATTTCATTAAAATATAAAGGAACAAAATAACCATTCTGAATTGATACCATCGCACCACTTCCTCCATTCAGAATAAATTGTGCAGCAGAGAACCCGAGATCACGTGTATATTCCATATCAAAAGGAATAGGATCTGCACAACGCAATTCATAACCGATATTTTTTGCAACAATAGTTGTTTTAATTCCAAATTGCTTTAATCTTTCCTGAACTTTGTATTTAAGAATTTCACCAAAATTTACTTCTGCAATTCTAATATTATCATGTGCATCTCTTTCAATATCAACAAGGGATTCAAGATCTTCTGCAGCTAATTTTTCAACAAGTCCTTCAGCAAGAATTGCAACACCATCACCTTTGCCATAACTTAACCTTTTAACAATCGCTCCGACCAAAACATCAACTATATGAGAAAATTTAATAATCTCTCCGGGAAATTCTTCAGGGATGATAGTTAAAGTTGCACCTGTTGCTTTTCCTATGCCCAAAGCAAGATGTCCTGCTTTTCTTCCCATTGAAACAACAAAATACCATCGCGAAGTTGTTTTTGCATCAACCATTAAATTTTTTACAACTTCAACACCAATATGCCTTGCTGTCTGAAAACCAAATGTAGGAATACCATGCGGCAGATCAAGATCATTATCAATTGTTTTGGGAACATGAACAACTTTTATTCTTCCTGCAGCCATCTCATCAACCTTAAGTGCACTAAAAGCTGTATCATCGCCTCCAATTGAAATAAGCTTATCAACATTAAGTCTTAAAAGAGAAGTAACTGTATTTTCCAAATGCTTTTTATCTTTTGTAGGATTTGATCTGGAAATTCCTATGTAAGAACCACCTCTGAAGTGTATACGGCTAACGCTATCAATTGTTAATTCTTTAGTGTGAGAGATATCTCCAATCATCAGCCACTTAAAGCCATCTCTAATTCCTAAAACTTCTACCCCTTCAACACTGGCCCGAATAGTAGCTGCACCAATAACACTGTTAATACCCGGGGCTGGTCCACCACCAACTAAAATTGCAAGTTTTTTAGGAACTGACATTATTTCTTCTCCTTATCTTGATTCATCGTATGTTTAGGTTTCAGCCAACTGCTTCAAAAAAATATTTAGTTAAGAATTTTCAACTTGGCAAATTTAAGCATCAACTGTTTTACATTGTTTCCTTCAAATACTACAGTAGCTTTCAACATATCACCGGAACCTATAACCTGAGTTACTTTTCCGAGACCGAATTTCTCATGCATCACCCTGCTTCCGGGTCTTACAGATTTATTATCCTGATCAAAATCATCGTAATCAACAGTTTCAAAATACTCATAGTAAATTTCTTTCTTGGATTTTCTATGAGATTTTCTTCCAATGCTTCCGTTAACTTCTTTAATAACCGAAGGTTCAAGTTCATCTATAAATCTTGATCTGCTTTGATAAGCAACCTCTCCAAAACGGTAACGCGATCTTGCATGGGTAATATAAATTTTCTGCTGTGCTCTTGTTACAGCAACATAGAAAAGTCTTCTTTCCTCTTCTAATGTTGCATCAGAGCTAAAGCGGTTTGAAAGAGGAAAGATATCTTCTTCACATCCAGAAATAAATACAATTGGAAACTCAAGCCCTTTTGCACTATGTACAGTTAATAAAGTAACCACATTTGCAGATTCTTCGTAAGAATCTATTTCAGACATTAAAGAAACATCTTCAAGGTATTGTTCAAGTTGAGCGTCTTTGTTCGATGCAGAGAATTCACTCAAAGAATTTAAAAGTTCAATGATGTTTTCCATTCGTGCTCTTGATTCAGGAGTATTTTCCTCCTTAAACATTTTCACTACACCAAGGTCATCAACCAAAGCGCGTGAGAGTTCACCAATTGATAGTTTATCCTTCAGATCAATGTATTTTTCCAGAAGCAGCCTGAATGCTTTAACATTCTTCTGAATTCTTTCTTTAATATCAATTACTTCAAACACTCTTGCCATCGTATCATAAAGAGTAATGTCATGCTTACGGGCAAAACTAATCATTCTTTTTATTGTTGTACTTCCGATTCCTCTCTGTGGGAAGTTCATTATTCTTAATAAGCTCTCTTCATCCTTTTGATTAGATAGTATACGGAGATAAGCGATAATATCTTTTACTTCTTTTCTCTTATAAAACTCTAAGCCTCCAATTATTTTATAAGGAATTTTCTCACGCCTGAAAATATCTTCCAGGGCTCTTGATTGAGCATTTGTTCTGTAGAGAATTGCAATATCTTTAAGAGAAAGTTTTTTCTTAGAGATCTCATGCTTAATATATTTCGCTATCTGGAATGCTTCATCTTTTTCATCAGAGCATTTAATTAAAGTGAGATGTTCACCATCGTTATTTTCTGTCCAGAGAGTTTTTATAAGCTGGTTTTTATTATACTTTATTACAGAATCAGCTGCATTTAAAATAATTTTTGTTGAACGATAGTTTTGTTCAAGCTTAAATACTTTTCTTTTAGAAAAATCTTTTTCAAAGTCCAGCATATTTCCAATGTTAGCACCGCGCCAGCTGTATATACTTTGAGCATCATCTCCCACTACACAAACATTTCCATCCTTATTAACAAGCATCTTCACAAGTTCATACTGAGCTTTATTTGTATCCTGGAACTCATCAACAAGAATATACCGGAATTTCTTTTTGTATTTCTGATGTATCTTATTATCATTATTAAAAAGTTCTATCGGTTTAAGAAGAAGATCTTCAAAGTCCATTGCATTATTTTCGATTAATCTTTTTTGGTACTCATAAAAAATCTCGCTGATCTTTTCATCTATAAATGATTTAGCATGCTTCCTCTTAAACTCATCGGCCAGAATCATATGATTTTTAAAGAAACTTATTTTATGCCTTATACCATTCGGAGTAATTGCTTCAAGTTCCATATTAAAATTCGAAATGATATTCTGAACAAGCGACAAAGAATCTTCGGTATCATAAATACAGAAATTGCTTTTATAATTTATATGCTGAGATTCTATTCTTAAAATCTTTGCAAAGATAGAATGGAAAGTACCCATCCAGATCGAATTTGCTTTACTTCCTACAAGTTCACGAATTCTATCCTTCATTTCATTAGCTGCTTTATTTGTAAAAGTAAGAGCAAGTATATTTTCTGGTTTTACATCATTATCAATCAAATAAGCAACTTTATAAGTAAGGACTCTTGTCTTTCCTGAACCGGCACCTGCAACAATCATTATTGGTCCATCCATTTGCTTTACAGCGTTTTTCTGCTTTTCATTTAAGGTTTTAAGACTTATCATATGCCCTTTTTGTAATATTTTTCAGTTTTTAGTGTGCAAATATAAATAAATGGGATGCGAATTAAAAGGTAAGTAGATTGTATAGATTGTAAATTTTCTTTTGTAAAAGAAACTATCCCAATGGTTTGGTTATGTTGTCTTCCCTGAATCCTTATAGTGTCAGGCAAGCTTTCAGGGGAATGACATTACTGTAAATTAGTGTTTTGAGACACCCTCTTTGATATCTTCAATATACTTGGTGAGAATGTAATAACATTATTAGATAAAGAAATGTCTGCAGGTTTCCACACTGTTTCTTTTGATGCTGGAAGCTTGACCAGTGGAATATATATCTACAGGCTTCAGACAAGTAATTTTTCTCAAATAAAGAAGATGCTTTTAATAAAGTAACTTTGTATGATGCTTTCAAAAAGAGCCCTGCTGTAAATTTTATAACAGGGCCTTTTTATAGAAAACTTTTCTCTATCTAAGAATCAAAGCCCGCATTATAATTTTATAAATACAAACTGCCTAACTTAATAACATTAAATAAAATTTAACCTAAAGCATTGAAGTGATAGTTGTAATTTCTTAGATTGCAGATAAATTTTCCAGGCATAAATAACAAAACAGAGGTCACTATGATTAAGGATAAAATCTTAAAAGCTCTTAATAAACAACTTAATGAAGAGCTGTATTCTTCTTATGCCTACCTTGCAATGTCTGCACATTTTAGTTCACAGAGCTTAGATGGCTTTGCTCATTGGTTCAGACTGCAATCTCAGGAAGAATATGGACACGCAATGAAAATATTAGATTATATTAATACCAGGAATGGAAAAGTTTCTCTTATGAAAATTGATCCTCCAAAAACTGAATGGAAAAAACCCCAGGAAGTTGTACAGGAAGCTTATGACCAGGAAGTTTTTGTTTCAAAATCAATTAATGATATAGTAGGTCTTTCACTTACCGAAAAAGATTATGCAACAAACAATTTTATGCAATGGTTTGTGAGTGAACAGGTTGAAGAGGAATCAGAAGCTTCAAAACTGCTTAATAGAATTAACCTTGTTGGAGATAATAAGAATGGATTGCTTTTACTCGATAAAGAACTGGGAATGAGAGCTACTGGTAATTGATTTAAAAAATAAGGTTCATCTTTATGGTGAACCTCTCTTTAATTTTTAATATCCGCCAGTGGTATTGCAGTCCACCTCATAGAATGAACTTGATTCAGCACAGGAATAACAACTTCTTTACTTACTCTCTTTTCAAAATAATCTCTGAATCGTGTTACCATAAATTTAACAGGCCATGCTGCAGCTTCTCCAAGTGCACATATTGTGTTACCTTCAATATTATTTGCAACTGAGATTAAAAGATCGAGATCAGAAGTTGAACCTTTCCCGGCTATAATCCTGTTGAGGATTTTTAACATCCAACCTG
>MHAF01000124.1:6549-8735 GCA_001802865.1 Ignavibacteria bacterium RBG_16_34_14 | reverse complement strand
ACCATTATCTCTTTATTTTTTAATTCAATGGCTGGATATGCATTTGCCAAGTATAGGTTTAAAGGAAAAAACCAACTTTTTAATTTACTACTTAGTTCTATGATTATTCCCAGCCAGGTAACAATGCTGCCTCTGTTTTTAATGCTTAAATCAATGGGACTGATTAACACTTATATGGCTATAATAATTCCAGGTCTTGCAAATATTTTTGGAATATTTTTAATCAGGCAGTATGTAATGTCAATTCCCGATAGTCTTCTTGAAGCAGCAAGGATAGATGGTGCAACAGACTTTCAGATTTACAGGAGAGTAATTATTCCACTGGCAACTCCAATTCTTGTTACACTTGCTATCTTTACTTTTCTAGGAACCTGGAATGATTTCCTCTGGCCTTTAATTGCATTAACAGATAACTCTATGTACACGCTGCCCGTTGCTCTTGCAAATCTTATGGGCGAACATACAAAAGACCCTGAGCTAATGATGGCTGGAAGTGTTTTAACTATTATACCTGTTATTATCGTATTTCTTGTACTTCAAAAATATTATATAAGAGGTATAATGATGGGAAGTGTGAAGGAGTGAGTTGTCAAAATCATAATCTTAAATCTTAATCGTACTCCTTTTTAAATAAAACAATAAATACCGATTAATAATAACAAAATTTCCACAGCGTTAATGAATTCTAACCTATTGAAAAATATGGTTATCTTACAAGATAGAGGTTCAGAAAGAAATATAAAAAGTAAATTAAAATGAAGAAATAAAATTTGAAAAGGGAGAAAACAAAAATGAATAAAGCTGATATTGGTTTGATTGGGCTTGCAGTAATGGGTGAAAATCTCATTCTTAATATGGAAAGTCATGGGTTTACAGTTGCAATCTATAATAGAACAATTGAGAAGGTTGATAAATTTATTAACGGAAGGGGAAAAGGAAAAAATATTATCGGTTCACATTCAATTGAAGAATTCATTTCAAATTTAATAAAACCTAGAAAAGTAATGTTAATGGTTAAATCTGGAAAACCTGTTGATGATCTTATTGAACTGCTTTTACCCCATCTTGAAAAAGGAGATATAATAGTTGATGGCGGTAACTCACATTTTCCTGATACAATAAGAAGAACAAAATATCTTGAAGAAAAAGGTTTGTTTTATGTTGGAACCGGAGTTTCTGGTGGTGAGGAAGGAGCATTAAAAGGTCCTTCGCTTATGCCCGGTGGTTCTCCTGCAGCATGGCAGTATATTAAACCAATCTTTCAATCAATTGCAGCCAAAGTTGAAGATGGAACACCCTGCTGCGATTGGGTTGGAGAAAATGGTGCTGGTCATTTTGTTAAAATGGTTCACAATGGAATTGAGTATGGTGATATGCAATTAATTTGTGAAGCGTACCAGGTTATGAAAGACCTTTTAGGTTTAAGCTATGATGAGATGTATAAGGTATTTAAAGAATGGAATGAAGGGGAGCTTAATAGTTATCTAATAGAAATTACAGGGGATATACTTGCATACAGAGAAAACGGCTCTCCTTTAGTTGAAAAAATTTTGGATACAGCAGGACAGAAGGGGACAGGCAAATGGACTGTATTTGCTTCTCTCGATGTCGGTGCACCTTTAACTCTTATTGGAGAGTCTGTTTACGGAAGAACTCTTTCCTCATTAAAAGATGAAAGAGTTGAAGCCTCAAAAGTTTTAACAGGACCAAAACCAAAATTTGAAGGAGATAAAAAAGAATTTATTAAAGATTTAAGAAGAGCTTTATATGCAGCAAAATTAGTTTCTTATGCTCAAGGTTATGTATTGATGAGGTATGCTGCACAGGAATATAAATGGAATCTAAATTATGGCGGGATAGCTTTAATGTGGAGAGGCGGCTGTATCATCCGTTCTATTTTTCTTGGTAAGATTAAGGATGCATTTGATAAAAATCCAAAGCTTAAAAATTTATTATTAGATCCTTTCTTTAAAGAAAAAATTGAATCATCACAAACATCTTGGCGGAAAGTTGTATCCACATCGGTTATGAATGGAATCTGGATCCCGGCATTGTCTACTGCTTTAAATTATTTTGA
The DNA here is from genome assembly GCA_001802865.1 of Ignavibacteria bacterium RBG_16_34_14. Taxonomy (GTDB): domain Bacteria; phylum Bacteroidota; class Ignavibacteria; order Ignavibacteriales; family Ignavibacteriaceae; genus RBG-16-34-14. The sequence continues at coordinate 6,658 of MHAF01000124.1, read as the reverse complement.
TGGATTCAGAAATCCACGCTTACCGGCGAATCTCCTCCAGGCCCAAAGAGATTATTTTGGTGCTCATACTTATGAAAGAGTAGATAAAAAAAGAGGGGAGTTCTTCCAC
>MHAF01000124.1:0-6524 GCA_001802865.1 Ignavibacteria bacterium RBG_16_34_14 | reverse complement strand
TCTTCTACTTATAATGTTTGATTGAATTATCGTTAAAGTTAATCAAGTCTCTTTTTAATCCAATGTTTTTATTATCGTTGGATTTTTTGTTTTAAAGTTTGAATATCTCTACAAATTCCCAACTTTCTACATAAGCTTAAGTATTTATAATTTTTTCATTAAAAAAATTTCAGAGGGTTCTTGACATTTAAAAATTAATAAATTAGGTTTGAATTAGTTGGTGTAAACAACAAACTAATACTTGCAAATATGAAGACTGAAACTGTCATTGGCGGAAATGCAAAAGTTGTTCGAAATATAAACCGGTCTATGATACTAAACATTATTAGAAGCAAACAGCCGATTTCAAGAACCAAGATTGCAAGAGTAACTCACCTGAATAAAAGCACTGTGTCAAGTATAGTTGCTGAACTTATAAATGAAGAATTAGTTTATGAGCAAAAAGTATTTGATCCAAATGTTGGTAGAAATCCTTTCGATCTTTCCCTAAAACTTGGTAAATATTTTGTCGGAGCAGTTTCAATTGATGCTGCTTTAACCAGATTTGCTATTGCGGACATTGATGGAAGTGTTCTCGGTACCTCATCAATAGAATCGGAGCCAAAAAATCCTGAAGAGTTTCTTAAAAGATGCCGGTTAGAATTAGATACTCTTTGTGAAAAGTTTAATGTAAAAAATCTTGAAGGTTTAGGTTTTAGCATTGCAGGTATTGTAGATTCCAAAAATCTTATAGTTAATTTTGCGCCAAACCTGGGTTGGGAAGATTTTAATATTGGTAATGCTATTAAGGAAATATGGCCAAATATTGAAATAGTAGCAGTAGGAAATGATGCAAAATGTTCAGCTATGGCAGAATTATGGTTTGGCACCTATAAACTAGACCTTTCAAACTTTGTATTTCTTCAGGTTGGTCCTGGTATAGGTTCTGGAATTGTTGTTGAAAATAAAATTCTTGATGGGGAATTGCATGCATCCGGCGAAGTTGGACATATGGTACTTTATGAAGGAGGGGAACTGTGTATATGTGGAAATCATGGCTGCTGGGAAAAATATGCTTCTGATCGGGCTACTGTCAAAAGATATATCGCTAGAAAAAATGGGTTATTAGAGCAAGCAACTAATCTTAAAATTGATGATATCATAGAAGCTGCTAAAAATAATGATGTAATTGCCAGGGAAGTATTAACCCAAACTGGTTTTTATTTAGGCTTAGGCATAGCTAATATTATAAAATTTATAGATCCTCACGTAATTATTGTTGGTGGAAGAATAATTCAGGCTTGGGATATTATATATCCGGAAATTAATGACGTTGTAAAAAAGAGGGCATTTTACGGTAAAAGAAAAGTTATTTCAATACTACCTACTTCGTTACAAATTCGCCCTCGTTTACTCGGTGCTGCTACTCTTGCTATAAAAGTAATATTTGATGATTATAAAATTACTATTTAACTGATAGGTAATAGAAGAAAAAATTTTACAATTTAATTTGTTGTTTCAACAGACTATTTACTTCTTTTTACTGAATATGAATAAAAGTAAAATTACAGTAGGCGTAGATATAGGTGGAACCAATACAGTTTTTGGTTTCATCAAAGAGAATGGTAACTACCTTTTTAGTAATTCAATTCCCACCCAAGCACATGAAGATGTTCATACATTTATAACACGATTAGCACATGAGATAAAAAACAGCTTTAAACAATATGCTGATAATTACATTTTAACAGGGATTGGAATAGCTGCCCCAAGTGCAAATAATTTTCAAGGTACAATTGATACTCCTTCAAATATTAAATGGGGCAAAGTGAATTTTGTAACGTTGATTAAAAAATATTTTCAAATACCTATTGCTATTACTAATGATGCTAACGCAGCAGCTTTAGGGGAATATGAATTTGGTTTAGGTAAAGGTCTGAAGAATTTTATTGTCATTACCCTTGGTACAGGTTTAGGAAGTGGAATTATAATAAGCGGGAACCTTCTTTATAGTGAAGGTGGTTTGGCCGGTGAATTTGGTCATACAATTGTTAAACCAAATGGACGTCTCTGTAATTGCCACAGAAGAGGATGTCTTGAAACTTACGCTTCAGCAAATGGTATTTGCAGAACTGTACTTGATTTAATTGCGCGCTATAATGAACCGAGTGAATTACAGAACATTCCATTTACTCAAATGACAGGGGAAATAATAAATGATCTTGCTTTAAAAGGAGATCACATTGCCGTTAAAGCATTTCAATACACAGGTAAAATTCTGGGTAAAGCACTAGCAAATCTGGCTACTAGTTTTGTCCCTGAAGCCATTATTCTTTTTGGTGGTCTATCAGGTTCAGGTGAATTGCTCCTAAAGCCAACCCGTTTCCACTTTGAAAAAAATTTATTGAACATTCACAAAGGTAAAGTTAAAATTTTTAAATCTTCTATTGAAAACGGAATGGCTGCTGTACTTGGGGCAAGCAGTTTAGTTAATAAAAAAATAAACAATCACGTGATGGGAATTAATATAAACAACAATATTGAAAAAAATAATTAAAACCCGATGTATGTATAGATCAAATTCAAAATTAATCTCTGATAGTTTCAGTAATTACTCTCTTTTAAGAGGAGGAAGGAATGACTAATTATTTACTAAAAACTTTAATAAGAATATTCTCTCTTTTTCTTCTTATTGCAACAAACATAATTGCCGGAACTACAGGAAAGATTGCCGGTAGAGCTACAGATAATACGGGATCTTCTTTACCGGCTGTCAATATTATAGTTGAAGGCACGTCATTAGGAGCGGCAAGTGATCTTGATGGGTATTATACAATATTAAATGTACCTCCCGGAGTTTATACTGTCAAAGCATCAATGGTGGGTTACCAAACTGTTTCTGTGCAAGAGGTACGGGTAAAGATAGACCAGACAACAAATATAGATTTTGTTCTTCAAGAAGTATCAGTTGAGGTAGGAGAAGTTACAGTCGTTGCAGATCGTAAATTAGTTGAACAAGATGTTTCATCGAGCGTTACTACCATAGGGGTAGAGGAAATAAGAGAACTTCCGGTTAGTACTGTAACTGGTTTAATCCAATTACAGGCTGGTGTTGAAGATGGTTTAGTCATTCGCGGTGGAGGTGCTGATCAATCACTCTTTTTAGTTGACGGCTTTGCGATGAGGGACGCAAGAAATAATCTTCCTGTAACAACTGTAGCACTTAGTTCTATCGAAGAGGTCTCTCTTGAAAGAGGTGGTTTTAATGCAGAATATGGTCAGGTCCGTTCAGGAGTATTAAATGTAATAACCAAAGAAGGCGGTAAAACAGATTATTCGGTTTTCTTTACAGTAAAATATGGTCCTCCGGCTTATAAGCATTTTGATATTTCTCCGTTTGATCCAAATTCATTCTGGCTGCGACCTTATTTAGATCCTTCAGTCGCATATATTGGGACAAAAAATGGAAGCTGGGATGAATTTACTCAGGCTCAATATCCTGTTTTTGAGGGCTGGAATGAAGTATCAAGAAAACTGATGGAGGATAGTGATCCCACCAATGATTTATCTCCTGAAGGTGCGAAAAGATTATTCGAATGGCAGCATCGTAAAAGACCTTTTACTAATCAACCCGATTATGATATTGATGCAAGTTTTGGTGGTCCAGTTCCGATAGTGGGAGTACCACTGGGAGATTTAAGATTCTTCCTGTCTTATAAAAGAATAAGGGAAATGCTTTTAATTCCTCTTACAAGAGATGACTATATTGAAGATAATTGGAATTTAAAACTAACTTCCGATTTAAGTCAGGGAATAAAACTGACGCTTACAGGCAACATGGGAAAAAGTTATAATATTGCAGCAAATGGTACTGAACAAGCTGTATTTGCAGGGTCAAATGGATTACCAAATTATACAACATTTTTAAGAACACCATTTCAAATTGCAAATAATATAAGTTTATTCACACAGAATCACAGCAGAGTTTTTTCTAATTCGTATTATAGTCTTTCTGAAGTAAACCACTTAGGCCTATCATCCAATCTTACCCATGTTATTAGCTCAAATACTTTTTATGATGTTAGAATAGATTATTTTAGAAGAGAATATGAAACTGGTCCAACATCTCCTCGGGATGAAACTGATAAGTATGAAATTATTCCCGGATATTTTGTTGATGAAGCGCCATATGGATTTAGTCCCATACCTTCAACCGGAATCGGTGTATCTGAATTCTTTTTCGGGGGACATACAAGCACTGCAAGAGACAGTTCAAAAACTACTTCAATAAGCTTAAAGTTTGATTTGACGAGCCAGTTAAATTTCAATAACCAGGTTAAAACGGGTTTAGAGTTTGTATATAATAATTTAGATCTCAATTTCGGAATTGTTAATCTGGTCTTTCCTGAAAGCAATACTTATATAAGAGAAACATATAATCCTATCAGAGCTGCTTTCTATGTCCAGGATAAATTAGAGTTTGAAGGATTCATTTCAAATGTGGGTGTAAGATTTGATTATACTGATTCCCAAACCGATTGGGCTGATGTTGATGATTTTAATAAACAATTTTTTGGTGCACGCTTCTCTCAAAATGTAGTGTATAATGTTGTTTCTCCTAAAAAGCAGTTTTCAGTAAGCCCACGTTTGGGAATTTCACATCCGATTACTGAGAATTCAAAACTTTATTTTAACTATGGACACTTTAAACAGCTTCCAAGCTATGACCAACTATTCCAGCTTTCCAGAGGTTCTCAAAGTCAGGTAAAACTTTTTGGAAACCCAAACCTTGAATTAGCCAAAACCATTTCATACGAACTTGGATATGACCATGCTTTATTTGATGAGTATTTAATTCAGGTTTCAGGTTTTTATCATGACATTACTGACCAGTTATCAGTTACTCGTTATACAAGTGCTGATGGGACAGTAGGTTACAATTCAATTAATTCAAACAACTATGCTGACATAAGAGGATTTGAAGTAACCCTAAAAAGATTAGCTGGCAGTTGGTTCAGAGGCTTTCTCACATATACATACCAGGTAACTTCACAAGGAAGATTTGGAAGAGATCAGATTTTTGAAGATCCTTCCGAGCAAAAAAGGTTTGATGAGAACATTGGCAATTTTGCACAGAACAAACCAGTCCCACAACCTTATGCAAACCTTGTTTTAACATTCTCGACACCATCTGATTTTGGACCCGAATTTTTAGGCAAAGGTTTGCTTGGAGATTTTTATCTCACATTTATTGGAAACTGGAGAGCAGGTTTTTGGGCAAGCCTTGGAACAGGTGTTCAGAATGTCGAGTCGAAAGATTATTGGAACCTCAATTTGCGATTAAGTAAGGATATTGATTTTGGCAATATAGTACTCACCTTCTTAGTTGACGCTTCTAATGTTTTTAATATCAGGAGACTCTCATTAGTGGGGTTTGAAGATAATCAGGATTTTACTGATTACTGGCAATCACTGCATCTACCAGCAAGTGATGACTATGAAAATATTGTAGGTGATGATCGTTATGGTGAATTCAGAGGAACTGGTATTAAGTACCAACCAATTATTAAAGTTACTAATGTTTCCAGCTTAAATAATCCAAGCACAATACCATTTTATTATGAAAGCAGTTCAGGTAAATATATGCAGTATGTAAATGGCAGCTGGACACAGGTTGATAATTCAAAACTAGAGAAGGTACTTGAAGATAAAGCTTACATAGATATGCCTAATATGACTTCATTTAATTTTCTGAATCCTCGTAATGTCTATATAGGAATATCAGCTCAAATAAAATTTTAAAAGTAAAAAATTAGGAAAGCAATCCTATGCTAGCATTAAAATTTAATAAAGTAGGTTTAACAATTTTATTGGTAATTAACTTTACCAGTATCATCTTCAGCCAAACTCAGGATCCCACGGAAATAAAATGGTTCAGAGTAGGTTCATTACACAGCTGGTTTTCTGCCGCAGGTATGGAAGTTGAAACCGGGCGAACAGGTTCTGCATTAGAGCAGCTTGATGGTTTAAGATGGGATGCCCAGTTCCTTCGTCAGGATACAGAAGCTGCTAAAGCCTTATGGATTGGAACTACTAATTATTTTGATCGTTTTCTTAATCAGACTATCCCTCACAAAGTTATTAGTATAGGTACAAGAATAGTTGACCCTATAGGAATGTTTATACCGGTAGAATTTAAAATGCTGGGAAGGTTTTCTTCTCCTACTGTAATTGTAGATGGAGAAACGGCAACTGAAAATAAAGTTAACGATATTGTTGATGAAGTTTCTGATACATTAAAACCTGACAGAATGATAATAAGTATTCTGAACAGTACTATTGGCATTACAATGACACGTAAGCTTATGGCATTCAGTCAGCAAAATCATGATAATTACTTTATACATGATTATACTTTTAAGAACACAGGAATATATAATGTTAGCGGAAATGTTGAGAACAAAACACTTACTGATGTTTATTTCTTCTTCCAGTACCGTTATGCTTTTGGTCTCGAAGCTTATCCATTAGAAACAACCCCTCCT
>MHAF01000123.1 GCA_001802865.1 Ignavibacteria bacterium RBG_16_34_14 | reverse complement strand
TTGTAAGAAGATCTAAAGTGATTTTATTCTTTCAATGCTTTTACTTAGGAATTTATAATCTTTTGTTTCTGAAATAAATTCTATCCTGTTTCCATTTTCATCATAAATTACAGTAACAGGAACTGCACCATTCCACTCAGGATTTATAAGGTTGATAACCTCATCGCTTCTTTTTTCCTCAACCACAACTACAGGAAAACCAGCAGATTGTTCAGCAAGAAAAGGTTTAACTTTAGTCTCAATATCCATAGGAAGATCAACAGATACACTCAGGAATTCAAAATCAGTACTCTTATTCTCATTATAAATTTTAACAAGATCAGGAAATTCTTTTACACAGGGCACACACCAAGTTGCCCAGAAATTCACGAATAAAATCTTACCATTTCTTTTTGCAATTTTATTTTTTAACCATATCTCATCTATAATTGGAATTTCTTTTTTATAAAAGAAAACCTGTTCCTGTTGTTTTTTAATCTCATTTTCTTCTTTTATACATCCCGAAAAACAAAGTAAGATCAGCAAAGAAAAAAATAATTTCATTTTATATTCTTTTTATTGTGCAGCCAAACGCTTTTGTTTGAACAATAGAAATTTTTTTACCAGCGAGTATTTCATTAAGTGCATTCGCCAGATCTTGTGTTTCAACATTGCTTTCATTTCTTGAATCATCAATTCTTCCACGGTACAAAATTTTATAAGTGTAAGGTTCCAATAAATAAGCTTCAGGAGTTACGCTTGCTTCAAACATATCCGCAACAACATTTTTTTCATCTTTAAGCACAGGAAATTTAAAACCATTACTTTCAGCGTGACTTTTGCATTCATTCATACTTTCCTCTTTATTAGAGTTTACCCCAAGTACAGCGATATTTTTATCTTCATAACTGTTATAGAGTTCAACCATTCTTAAATTATAAGCATTTGAAACCGGGCATTGAGTTGCAATAAATATTATAAGGATTGCTTTTGAATCATTGTAATCTGAAAGTGAATGTTTTTCATTATAGATATCTGTTAATGTAAAGTTTTCAATTTTTATTTTTGGAGATTCAGAATTATGATTTATATCTGTATTTGAAAATGCGAAAACTGCTATAACAACTAAAGGGACTAAAAAGAATAAAATAATTGCTGCTTTTCTTAACATAACATCTCCTTTGCTGATTTATGAACTAATTTTATAAATAAAAAAAATCTAATAACAGAGAAAAAATTCCCTCTTAAAATAGATGTGAATAAAAACAAAAAGGTTTAAATAGTAATTCAATTTAAGGATTGCAGCTTTTCAATTGATAGTTTCAATTGTTCTTTAACGATATCTCTTTTCTCTTCTTCATTAAGTTTAATCAATACTTGAAGTTTGTCTTTGGCTCCTAGTTCTGCTAATAATTTTGCAGCATAAATTCTTGTTCTGAAGTAAGGATTATCAAGTGCTGATGATATTACTTCAACAACTTCTTTATAGTTTGTCTCTGAGAAAGATTTCGCACAATCGAGAGCTGAGATATCAAGGAGATGCATACCACCATTGCTGTATTTGTACTTTGAATATTCTTTAATAAGGGGAAGTATTGAAGGATCACCAAGTTCTCTAAATCCATCAAAAATTCCTCTGCGGATTACATTCATATGAGAATCCATTTTTAGTGCTTTGGTTAGAATCTTTTTCGCATCCGGATGTTTAACCGCTCCAATAGAATATAATGCGGCACCTTTGACATAATAGTTATCATCATTCTTCAGCTTTTCAAAAAGAATTCCATTTACCTTTTCATAATTGAAAATAGATAGTGCTTTTATTACTGCTTCACGTACTCTTGCATCTTCATCATTACAAGCTGCAAGAAGAGGTTTAAAAACTTTTTCGCCTCCAATCTCTTTCAATGATTCAACAATCGCAATTTTTACTCCATAAAATTTTTCTCTTTCAAAAGCCTGACTTAACGGATTAATTGCTTCTTCTTTAAATTCAACAAGTTCTTTAGCTGCATTCAATCTCCCAATTAAATCATCATCATGCCAAAGTTGAGAAACTAATTCATCAAAAGATTTCTTAAAATCAACTTTGCACAAAATCCATGAATATTTATTAAATCGTATTCTTGGTTTGACAGGACAATCAAAACTAAATGAATTATATTTTTTATTTATATGTATGGTATCAAGAAATATATCTACTCCAAATTTTGGTGGTATAGAAGGGGTTGTAATTTCAACAAGAACAGGTACATCGAATAATCCAACTACAGATGTTTGTTTCTGAACCTGTTCCACATTCAGAATTAATTTTTTCTGAGTTTCATCATATTTATAATTCACCCTAAATTCAGGAAAGCCAGCGCCATAAATCCATTGTTGAAAAAAAATTTTCAAATCCTTGGCGCTCGATTCTTCAAAGGCTAATCTAAAATCTTCAGTGATGACATTCTGATTTTTGAATTTGTCAACATAATGCTTAATTGCCTTTTCAAATTCTTCATCACCAATTTCGAATCTCAGCATATTTAAAATCGCTGCACCTCTATCGTAAGACTTACCACCACTTAATTCAGCAGGAGTGAATTCGGAATCTTTAAGCTTTATTGAATCTAATGGTTCTTCTTTTAATTGATTAGTAAAATATTCTTTGTTAGATAAATATCTTTGATACAAGAAAGCGTCTTTCCCAAATTCTTCTTCATACCAAAGGTCGGTAAAGTAAGTTGCAAAACCTTCATTAAGCCAGGTATGTTCCCATGTTTTACAAGTTAGATAATCGCCAAACCATTGATGAACAAACTCATGCGCAATTAAATCATCAGCAGTGTAGTTGGGAAAAGCATTTTTATCGTGTAGAATTCTTCTGTTTAAAGTTGTTGCAGTAACATTCTCCATTCCTCCCCACTCAAAATCCTGAACAGTTGTTTGTGCATATCTTTCATAAGGATAAGGACAGATATAATCGGAAAAGAAATTAATCATCTGGGGAGTTCTTCCATAAATGAATTCTTTTTTATCAATCCATTCTTCAGGGAGATTATATTCTAATATTATGCCCCCTACATCTTCTTTTAGAGTAACATAATCACCAACAATTACAGATGTAAGATAGTTGGAATAAGGTTTATCCATTTTCCAGTAAAAAGTTTTACTGCTTCCTTCATCTTTAACATCTTTAAGAACACCGTTTGAAATGGCAATAAGATTTGAGGGAACAGTAATATTAATTTCAGAGGTTAATTTATCATCAGGTAAATCATAAGCAGGATACCAATACCTGTTATTCTCTCCTTCTCCCTGTGACCAAATCTGATACGGCATCTCAGGAATTTTTTCTGTTGGTTTGAAAAAATAAAGTCCTCTTGTTGGATAAGCTGTATAGTCTATAGAAACAGTCACTGAATCATCAGTCGAATAAGTTTTATCCATCGCAACAAAAAGATGTTTATCATCCTTGCTGAATCGAAGTTCTTTGCCAGAAATTTTTACGGAACTTACCATCATTGTTTTTGCATGAAGGACAAGTTCATTAAAATTATTTATAAGAGGTGAGAAAGAAAGTTCGCAATTGCCGGTTACTTTCTCTTCATCAAAGTCAAAAGAGAGCGAAAGATTAATATGTTTCTGATCATAATTTCTTGTTTCAGAATTTAGAAAAGAAATTGTATCGGCTTGTGAAAGAATTTTTACGGTGAAAAGGAAAAATATTACGAAACTGTGCAATTTTTTTTTCATTTAAAAAAATTGATTTGATTGTTAATTAACTGAGGCTATATAAAACCCCAACCATTTGGATTAATGGAAAAGTGGAGCCGATGGAATACCGGTTTTGTACTCCAAACTCCATTCTTCCAAAACTCCTTTGATTAGATTTCTTCCATAACAGCTCGTGCTGCTTTAACTTTATTCTGAAATTTAATGGTGTGTTCTCTTTGCAGGCGAGAAGCATGCTTCTCAAGATATAAAGTATAATCCTTCATTGATTTACAATCATACTGAATGCAATAAGCAGTTTCATCAGATGAATGTGCGGGAACAACAACTTTATAAATCTTATAAGAATTGAAATGACCCGTATCTATTATATCCTGGATATGTATTTTTTTCATCCAGTCAAGCCATTCTTTCTCAACATCTTTATTAATATAAATAGTAACAGAATAAATTATCATATCTAAAATTGCCAACCTAAGTTCAAGTTCAAGAACATGCAATCAAGCATATATGCAATCATGCATTCAATTATGTAATTAAGTCAGTTTATATTCATACAGTCATACAGCCATACACCCATACATTCATACGTTTTTTATTTTGCCCAATCAGGAAAAGAACTAAAATCAAATAAAATATTACCAAGAAACCAGACAATGATGGTAACTAAAATAACACCCATAATATTAACAGCAAAACCTGCTTTAACCATATTTGCAATTTTTAGTCTTTCACTTGCAAATACAATTGTATTTGGCGGTGTAGCAACAGGAAGCATAAAAGCCATTGATGAAGAAATCGTTGCTATAATCATAAGCAGCAAAGGATGAATACCAAGGGCAACGGAAAGAGAAGCTGCAATCGGAAGAATCATTTGTGCAGTTGCAGTGTTTGAAGTAAGCTCTGTTAAAAAATTAATTACAAAGGCAATTGAAAAAGCAATGAGCAAAGGAGAAAAATTCAGGTTATAAAAACTTTTCCCTATGAATTCAGAAAGACCACCTTTAGTAAATGCTTCGGCAAGTGCAAACCCTCCGCCAAAAAGCAGAATTATTCCCCAGGGTATTTTTGAAAATACTTTTACATCAAGCAATGTTCTTTTTTCTTTTTTAGATGGAATAAAAAAAAGCAGAAAGGACATTCCAATTGCTACTGTTCCGTCATCAATATAATCCGGGAAAGGGAGAACTTTTTGCCAACCAGGAATTTGAATGAATCCTAAATTCAAATCGGCTCTGAAAATCCATAGTAAAGCTGTTATTCCGAAAACAACAGCAACTGTTTTTTCCTCAAAAGTTGCTTTACCGAGCTTAAGATATTCTTCTTTTATAAAAGCAGGATCTATTCGAAGATTTTTATCAAACTTATAAAATACTTTACTAAGCAGGAATGAAGTAAAGATCAACATTAAAATTGAAATAGGAATAGCCAGAAGCATCCAGGAACCAAAAGAGATTGCAGGTGCCTCCGGAAAAATAATTTTATATATTCTGATGAATGCAAGATTAGGTGGTGTTCCTATTAGTGTTGCTATTCCCCCAAGGCTGCATGCATAAGCAAGGCTAAGCATTAATGTTATTGAAAAATTTTTTGTGGTTTCTTCACCAAACTCTTTCTCCATTTTATGGATTATAGCTAAACCTATTGGAAGCATCATTAAAGCAGCTGCTGTATTAGAAATCCACATTGATAAAAAAGCAGTTGCAATCATAAATCCAATAACTATTGAAGATGGACTTCCACCAAACTGGTTTATAATTTTTAAAGCTATCCTTTTATGCAAACCCCATTCTTCCATAGCTAAAGCAAGTAAGAATCCACCAAGAAAAAGAAAGATAACAGAATTAAAATATGATGAAGCAATCTCTTCCCCTTTTAATACCCCCATTAAAGGAAAAAGTATGAAAGGCAGTAATGAAGTTGCAGCAAGAGGTATTGCTTCAGTCATCCACCAGATTGCCATTAAGACTGCACTTGCTGCTGTATAAGTTACTTTAGGATTCGAAGGTTCAAGATTAGTGAAGAGAATAATAAAAAGAAAAACTAAAAGCCCTGAAATGAAGCCGATTTTGGAGGATAGAGTCACTATAAAATAGAACTGAATTTTAAATTTGATTGAAAATAAAATAATTGCGGTTAAAAAGCTATTAGTTAAAAAAAGGAAAGTGAGTTTCACCTGAGATCGTTGGGCTGCAATCACTCCAAGGCAAAACTCACTTCATATAGAAAAGAGAAATCCATCCCCGGAATTTTATAGTGGGCACTATAAGGTTGGAACCAGGGATGGATCTCAAAAAATTATTTAAGGAGTATCATTTGTTTAGTTTCAATAAATTTTCCTGCAACTTCTACTCTACAATAATAAACTCCACTGCTTAAATCAGTAGCATTAAAAATCACATTGTGATTACTAGCACTTAATCGTTATTAATTAATGTCGCAACTTCAAAGAATTGAAAAGATTACAAGCATATAAAAAACGGTTTTTCATTTTGCCCTTTTTCTAATTGTTGAATTAAATTGTTTGAAAGATTAAGTGTGTTTTGAATCAGAAAAGTGACAGAGGAAGAATAATATTACTTAAAATTTAAATTATCATTTGGTTCTATATGAACAAGTACATCGCTGATGCGTGGGAATTCGGTAATTATCTTATCTTTAACTTTGTGAGCTATCTGGTGTCCTTCATAAACAGAAATTTTTCCATCAACGATTACATGGAGGTCTACGAAAAAATCCAGTCCCATTTTTCTTACAAAACACTTATCGAGTGATAAGACTCCCTCGACAGATAAACCAAGTTCTTTTACTTTTTCCAGAATTTCTTTTGGAGGTGCTGTATCCATAATTTCTTTTAAACCAATCAATCCAAGTTTATTAGCGCTATAAATAATTATGCCTGAGGCACAAAGTGCAGCCCAGTCATCTGCCATTTCATAACCTTTACCTCCAATTAATGCAATGCTGATGCCTATAAATGCAAAAGAAGAAGTAATTGCATCACTGCGATGATGCCAGGCATCAGTTTTTACCACTGTACTCTTAACAGACTCTCCAACTCTTATTACAAACCTGAATAAAGATTCTTTAACAATTACTACAAGAATAAGAACTAAGAGTGTAAAGGGTTCAGGCGCATGATGCGGAGTAATAATTTCATGTATACTTTGAACTATTATAATAATTGCAGCAGCAAATAGTGCGAGTGAAACAATAATTACAGCAATTGGTTCAGCTTTACCATGACCATAAGGATGATCATGATCCGCAGGCTTGGACGCAATTTTTAATCCTGCAATAACTACAAGAGAAGTAACTACATCTGAAACAGATTCAATTGCATCTGCGACAAGAGCATAAGAGTTTCCAATTATTCCTGCAACTCCTTTTATAACTGCCAACAGAATACTTACTATAATTCCTACTAATGCAGAACGAATTCCTTTTCTTATTGATCTAAAAGTATTTAAACTTTTTTTATTCATCATGAAAGCTTTTTAATTACACACTAAAAAATAAAAAAATACCACCTTAAAGAAGAGTTTCTATTAGAAAAAAAATATATCCGTTATCCTATGGCTTTGCTGATCAAAACAAACACCCATTCAGTCATTAAAAAAGAAGTTTTTCTATAAGGAATAATTCTTTTTATATTTTATTACTTAAAATGAATCTACTTTCAGAAAAATATGAAGCTGTAATCGGGCTGGAAGTCCATGCCCAGTTGCTTACAGAATCTAAAATATTTTGTGGCTGTTCTACAAAATTTGGCAATCCACCAAATACAAATGTTTGCCCGATTTGTCTTGGGTATCCGGGAGTTCTTCCTGTTCTTAATAAAAATGCAGTTGAGTATACACTACTGATGGGACTTGCAACCAATTGTAAAATTAATGAAAGATCAGTTTTTGCCAGAAAAAATTATTTTTATCCGGATCTTCCTAAAGGCTACCAGATCTCACAGTATGAATTGCCGTTATGTGAGGATGGTTTTTTATTAATTGATTCCGATGAATTATATAATTCGGAATTAAAAAAAAGAATAGGTATAAAAAGAATTCATCTTGAGGAAGATGCCGGCAAATCTATTCACGATATTGGATTTGAAACGCGTGTAGATCTAAACAGATGCGGCGTTCCATTAATTGAAATAGTAAGTGAACCTGATATCAGAAGTGCGAGGGAAGCTTCTTTCTATCTAAACGAGGTAAGACAAATAGTTCAGTACCTTGAAATTTGTGATGGCAATATGGAAGAAGGCTCACTACGGTGCGATGCTAATGTATCGGTTAGGTTAATAGGAACAGAGAAGTTCGGTACAAAAACCGAATTGAAAAATATGAACTCTTTCAGAAATGTTGAAAGAGCAATTAATCATGAAATTGAAAGACAAACAAATATTCTGGAAGAAGGTGGAGTTATATTTCAGGAAACTTTATTATGGAATGCCGATTTAAATGAAGCCTTTTCAATGCGTTCTAAGGAAGAAGCACACGATTATCGGTATTTTCCTGAGCCTGATCTTCTGCCTGTTATTGTTAAGGAAGATTGGAAAAATCAAATCTCAAAAAAATTACCAGAACTTCCTGATGCAAAAAAAAGAAGATTCATAAGCAAGTTCAGTCTGCCCGAATATGATTCTGATATTCTTACACAGGATAAAAAAATTGCAAATTATTTTGAGAAGGTTATTTCTTTTACAAATAATTATAAAGCTGTAAGCAATTGGATAATGGGAGAAGTTCTCAAAATCATTAATGAGTGGAAAATTGAAATTACAAGTTTCCCTGTTTCACCTGAGAATCTCGGAAAGCTTATCAATCTTATTGATAAAGGCATAATAAGTGGCAAGATTGCCAAAGATGTGTTTGCCCTTATGCTTGTGAAAAATAAAGATCCGGAAGAGATTATTATTGAAAAAGACCTTGTTCAAATCACTAATACTTCGGAAATTGAGAACGTAATTGAAAAAATTCTCGGTTCTCACCAGCGAGAGGTTAAGCAATTCCTTGAAGGAAACGAAAAGGTACTTGGATTTTTAGTAGGACAAATAATGAAAGAAACAAAAGGAAAAGCAAATCCAAAAATTGTTAATGAACTTCTGAAAGAAAAGTTGGATTCTTTAAAAAAGAATTGAACGTCGTTGTCACTATTAAAAATATGATTTTAAATAAGATTTTAATAAAAAACATGGAGATAAATTGTCTTTAAAAAATGGATTAAAAAGATTCCTGGGAATAAAATCTGCTGAAGAACTTAAAAAGCAAAAAACCCCAAAAGAAAAAACAAGGGAATTCTTTGAGCAGCTTCTTTTTGCTGCTATAGCTGCTTTTATAATAATAACATTTGTTATTCAGAATACAAGAATTCCTACAGGTTCCATGGAAGGAACTATACTTGTGGGAGATTTTGTTTTGGTAAATAAATTTATTTATGGCTCATCTTCTCCAAAGTATATCCCATTCACAGAAATTGAGATTCCTTATTTCAAACTTCCAGCTATAAAAGACCCTAAAGCAGGTGATATAGTTGTGTTTGAATATCCCGGTGACAGGGATTTATTAGTTGCAAATGAAAGAGGTGTCAATTACGTAAAAAGATGTATCGGAACTCCGGGAGATACTATAAAGATTATTGACAAAGTAGTTTTTGTAAATGGTAAAGAGTTTTGGATTCCACCGAATATAAAATATTTAAGTCCCTATTCTAAACCGGAAGGAATGGTTAACCCGGGAATATTTCCACCGGGTATGCCCTGGAATGAAGATAGTTATGGACCTTTAATAGTTCCTTATAAGGGATACGAAATACGATTGGCTCCTGATAATGTTGAACTATGGAGAACAACGATAGACAGGGAATATGGAAAAAGAGTTGTTGATGTTAAAAATAATGTGGTAACCATTGAAGGTATTCCTGTATCAACATATACCTTTAAGAAAGATTATTATTTTATGATGGGTGATAACAGGGATGATAGTCTTGATAGCAGGTTCTGGGGATTTGTTCCAAGGGATTTAGTTGTGGGTGAAGCCTTTATAGCTCTCTTTTCTTGGGATAGAGATATTCCTTTTTCAGATTTATTCAGATTGATAGGATCAATAAGACTAGACAGGGTTTTGAAGTTATTGAATTAATTTCTTTTAATTAAGTCCCAAAATCTTCAAACTATTTCCAGCATCCTCTGTATTGGAGTGCTTGCTCTTATTGCTATTTCTTCAGGTACTTTCACTTCGAACTGATCATATAAAAGTGAATAATATAATTTCTCAAGTGTAATTGTCTTCATATATTCACAAACAGATTTTTCACTTACCGGATAAAAAGATTTTTCCGGTGCTATTTTCTTCATGCGGTGAAGAATTCCTATTTCTGTAGCAACAACAAAACTTTTACTTTCAGAGCTTTTTGCATATCTCAACATTCCTTCAGTAGAAAAGATTTTCATCCTATCACCATGCGGTTCAGTTTGTGAACGGACAAGACAGGATGTTGAACATCCACATTCCGGATGAATCAGAAATTCTGCATCAGGGTATTTTACTTGTATATCTTTAAACACTACATTTCCAATTTTTTCATGAACATGACAAGCGCCATCCCAGATAATCATCTTTCTACCTGTTACCATTTCAATATAATTACCAAGGTATTTATCAGGTAAAAATAAAATCTCCTTATCCGCAGGAATAGAATTAACTACTTTTACAGCATTGGATGAAGTAACACAATAATCACTTTCGGCTTTTACATCGGCAGTAGTATTTACATAAGAAACAACTATAGCACCTGGATGTTTTACTTTCCACTCTTTCAACTGCTTGATATTAATGCTTGAAGCTAATGAGCAGCCGGCTTCAAGATCAGGTATTAGCACTTTTTTCTTTGGTGATATGATTGAAGCTGTTTCAGCCATAAAATGAACACCGCAAAAAACTATTACATCAGCAGATGTTTTTCCGGCTTCAATTGATAATCCAAGAGAATCTCCGAGGAAGTCCGCAATATCCTGAACTTCCGGCACCTGGTAATTATGTGCTAAAATAACAGCATTTTTCTCATCTTTTAACTTTATTATTTCCTTGTATAAAAAATCTTTTTCCATTATATCCTCTAATTAATTATCTTCATTGAAATATCTAAAGCTTCGACTGAATGAGTCAATTCACCGACAGAAATAAAATCTACCCCTGTTTCAGCAATGTGACGAATATTATTTATTGTAACATTCCCTGATGCCTCTGTTAATATTTTTCCATTGCATAATGCAACTGCTTTTCTCATATCATCAATGCTCATATTATCCAGCATAATAAAATCAATGTTAAAATTCAACGCTTCTTTTACGTCATCGAGTGTTGAAGCTTCAACTTCAATTTTCATTGAATCCGGCAAGTTCTTTTTTACCGTCATAACTGCAGATGTAATACTACCCGCTAATTTAATATGATTATCTTTAATCATCACCATATCGAATAAGCCCATTCGGTGGTTTTTACCACCACCCATTTTAACGGCATATTTATCAAGAATTCTATGCCCCGGTATTGTTTTTCTTGTATCTAGAATTTTTGTTTTAAAACCTTCGATCTGTTTCACAAACCTATTTGTTTTTGTTGCAATACCACTCAGCCTCTGTAAAAAATTGAGCGCTGTTCTTTCAGCACCAAGCAATGCTTTATAATTTCCTTCGACCAAAACAATCTTTTCATATTTTAAACAAGTATCCCTATCGTATTTCAGATTCGTCCATTTTATTTCTTTATCGAATTTCTCAAAAACCATTTTAGCAATATCTAGCCCGGCAATAATTCCTTCCTGTTTGGCAATAAAAGCAGCCGTCTTTTTTTCATCAGTGGTAATAATTGAATTAGTTGTTATATCACCATTTTTAAGATCTTCATTAATAGCCAAATCAATCAGCTTTAGAATATTGGGATCGTTAAGCATATAATTTTATTCTTGTTATTCCTGCGTTAATGGATTGGTTAATATTATATAAAATCTTGTCTTCTTTCGGAAAGTCAATTCTAATATGACAACCGCGTGACTCTTCCCTACAAATTGCTCCTTTTATTACTAACGAAGCTACCATTTTTAAACTTTTCAATCTGTCAGAGTAGTATTCATTCTTTTTATAATTCCATCCAGAATCAATTTGATTTATCAATTCAAGAGCATCTTCAAGTGATTTTTTAGCTCTTACTATTCCTACACTTCGATTCATAATATTATGAACATCATGCTTTAATTTCAGATATAGAGAATTAACATCGTTATCAACAAAATACTCCTGCGTTCCATTAGCAAAACTTAAATTATTATTAATACGTTTTAGAGAATCCTCAATTGCTCTGAAACTAAAAACAAGACATTCCAGAAGAGAATTACTTGCAAGCCTGTTTGCGCCATGAACCCCTGTATAAGCTACTTCCCCGATTGCATATAAGCCAGCAATTTTTGTTTCACCATTCAAACCTGTACCAATTCCGCCTATTGTATAGTGAGCTGCAGGAGACACCGGGATTAAATCTTTAGTTAAATCAATTTTATATTTAAGAGAAGCTTCATAAATATTTTTAAATCTTGTCTTGATTTTTTCATTATCGAGATGAGAGAGTGATAGAAAAACATATTCGACATTCTGTTCTTTCATAACCTGGAAAATACCTTTTGATACTACATCTCTCGGGGCTAATTCAGCTGATTGATGAAAATCCTTCATAAACCTCTTGCCATTTTTATCAAGCAAATATGCTCCTTCACCTCTTACTGCTTCACTTATTAAAAAAGTTTTACCGGTTTCATAATAAAAGGCTGTCGGGTGGAATTGGATGAACTCCATATTAATTACATCTATGCCGGCTTTATATGCTAATGATATTCCATCACCGATAGAAGAGTGAGGATTTGTACTTCTTTTATAAATTCCAGCTGCACCACCTGTTGCTATCAATGTAACGGAAGAAGAAAAAGTATAATCGGTTTTTTTATTCCAGCTATATGCAAAACAGCCATAACAAATTTTATCATTTATATTTAAATTATGAACAAGAAAGTTTTCAAAGACAGTTATATTTTTTGATTCTTTTATTCTTTGAGAAAGGAATTCAACAATAAACCTTCCTGTTTCATTACCTCCAAGATGAAGAACTCTTCTTCTTGTATGTCCTCCTTCCAATCCAAGCTCATAACTATTTCCTATTTTATCGAAAGACAAACCATCCGATATAAATTCATTTATTCTTTTTGGTCCTTCACTAACTAGGATTCTTACTGCATTTTCATTGCATAAACCCCTTCCGGCTCTTATAGTATCTTCAAAATGTAACTCAGGTGAATCTTCTTCATCAATTGCACTTGCAATTCCACCCTGTGCCCAATATGTACTGCTTGTCTGCAGAGAATGTTTTGTTAATAATGATACTGTACCAAATTTTGAAGCAAGATGTGCTGCATATAAACCAGCCAGTCCACTTCCTATTATTATGTAATCACTTATTATCCGGTTAACCATTTTTGTAATTGTCTTTTTAGATATGAATTAAAATAATAATTTAATCTTTAAAATTTTTGTTATATAATTAATTAGCTTTTATATGGAATTACTCGATATCAAATACGAAAGGTACAAACTTAACAATGGTTTGGATGTTATCCTCTACAAGGATAAAAGTCTTCCACTGGTTTCTGTAAACATCTGGTATAAAGTTGGTTCCGGAAATGAAATAGAAGGTAAAACAGGGCTTGCTCATCTTTTTGAGCACATGATGTTCCAGGGTTCTGAAAATGTTCCTAAGGAAATGCACTTTAGATTTATTCAGGAAGTTGGCGGATCATTAAACGGTTCAACAAATACAGACAGAACAAATTATTATGAAAAAGTCCCTTCTAATTACTTAGAGCTTGTCCTTTGGCTTGAATCAGATAGGATGGGTTATCTAATTCCCTTTTTAACTGAGCAAAAGCTTAAAAACCAGATTGACGTTGTAAGAAATGAAAGACTTGAGCGTTATGAAAACCAGCCCTATGGTTTGGCCTGGGAAATAATATCATCAAATCTTTATCAAAAAGAACATCCATACCATTGGCCTACTATCGGTTTTATGCAGGATATTGATTACAAGTTAGATGAAGTAAAAGAATTTTTTAACACATATTACTCACCCTCAAATGCAACTGTAGTTATTGCAGGTAATTTTAATTCTTCTTTGGTAGAAGATTTAGTTGAAAAATATTTTGGCGAAATTTCATCTAACGTTGTTCCCTCACTTCCAATTCTTAATAATGTTTCACTTGAAAAAAATATCATATTAGATAGGAAAGAAAATGTGCAGCTTGGACGAATTTATTTTGCCTGGCACACCGAATCAGCATTTAATAAATATGATGCGGCACTTGAAGTTTTAGCTGATATTCTCTCCGGCTCAAAGAATTCGCGGCTTTACAAAAATCTTGTCTTTGAAAAAGAATTGGCACAGGATGTTTCAGCTTTTCAGCATTCGGGAAAGTATGGTGGAAATTTTATGATCATAGCTACTGCAAAACCAGGAATTGATCTGGATATTTTAAAGAATGAAATTTTTAATGAGCTAAAAAATATTGAGATTAATAGTGTGACTGATAAAGAATTATTGAGATCTAAAAACGGGATAAAATCCGGTTTCATACATTCACTCCAGAATATTGACTCACTTGCTAATCAGCTTAATTATTATTCCTTTTATTTAAATGAACCAAATTCTTTTACTTATGATTTAAAAAGGTATGAAGATACCGATCCTTCACTTATTAAAGAAGCAGTTAAAAAATATCTTACAAAGCCTTTTGTTGAATTAAGAATTCTGCCGGAAAAATAAAATGATTGAGAAAAAGATTTATAGAAAAATAAAACCACTGCCATCTGAAGAAATTAAATTTATTCTTCCGGTTATTAATGAATTTGTAACTAAGGAAGGATTAAAAATTCTTTTTGTTGAAAAGAACAAACTGCCGATTGTTCAGGTACTTCTTTTGTGTAATGCCGGAAGCATTTACGATACTCCGGAAAAAGAAGGCCTGGCAAATTTAACAGCAATGATGCTTGATGAGGGAGCGGGTGAATTCGATGCTCTTCAGCTTAGTGATGAGATTGATATGCTTGGTTCACATTTAAGTATAAGAATTGATGAAGATAATATATTTGTTTCCCTTCAAACCTTGAAAGAAAATCTTGAAAGATCTTTTGAACTGTTTAGCAAAATAATTACAAAACCTCTCTTAAATGAAAAAGATTTCCAGCGTGAACAAAGAAAAGCTCTAACAAGAATAATCCAGAGAAAAGATAATCCCGATGATATTGCAGATACCATATTCGGGTATAATCTCTATGGGAAAGACAATCCTTATTCCCATATAAATCTTGGTAATGAAAACTCTGTTAAACAATTAACCATAGAGAATGTAAAATATTTTTATAGCACTTTTTTCAGACCAAATAATTCTGTTCTGATTGTTGTGGGCGATATATCTAAAGAAGAATTAAAGAAAATTTTGGATAAATATCTAAATGATTGGAAGAGCACTGAACTGGAAACGAAAAGCATTCCTGAACCAAAAAGAAAAGGAAGCATAATCCTTCTTTGCAATAAAGAAAATGCAATGCAAAGTGAGATAAGAATCGGACATTTTTCTTCCAAAAGAAATGAAGGGAATTATTTTGCAAGGCATCTTCTAAATACAATTTTAGGCGGACAGTTTTCAAGCAGAATTAATCTTAACCTTAGAGAAGATAAAGGTTATACATATGGAGCCTTTTCAAGATTTGGTTATTTCAAGCACCAGGCTCACTTTTATGTTTCAACCTCAGTTTCAACTGAGAATACCGGAAATGCAATCGGGGAAATTTTATATGAATTAAAAAAAATAAGAGATGGCGTTACAACAGTAGAGCTTAATTTTGCAAAGTCTTCTTTAATAAGAAAATTTCCCTCAAACTTTGAGACTTACTCCCAGATTGCCAGTAATCTCACGGGCAAAGCCATTTTTTCTTTGCCTGATGATTACTTTAATACTTACCCGGATAATATCAGAAAAGTTACTCAAGATGAAATAAATGAAACTGCAATTAAGGAAATCCTATCTGAGGAGACTTTGATTGCAATAGTCGGAGATAAAAATAAAATTTTAGATCAGCTAAAAGAATTTCCTAATTCTGTTCTTGTGGAAGTTGATAGTGAAGGGAATGAAATTCAAAGTTTCTAAGTTATTTAATTATATAAATTCGTAGCACAGATTACTAATCTGTGCTGCAATGGAAGAATTAAAATAAAAGTGCAGAAGGATTTGTAAACCTGTAGCCAAGTTTTCTGTATTTAATAATTTCAGGATTAAGAGAGAGAAAATCTTCAGCAGAAATTATATAAACTTTATCTTCTCCGCTATTTATATTATCAAGAGCATTATTGAAAATTTCAAACAAATCTTTCTTCTCTGCATAAGATAAACTTTTGAATCTGCTTTCTTCCAGCAATTTTATTTTTCTTTTCTCTAATTCTTTTTTCAATAAAGGATACACATTGGAATTGAATAAAGAAGATTTATTATCAATCAGAAAAAAAACAGCCTGCGGAAAAGCACCAACAATTTCCCTGATAGAATTTTTTAATCTAAGTGGGGAATAATCATCGCTTAATTTAAACTTCAGTTCATCAATATTATCATTAAGATAAATAATATATTCTTTTCCATTTTTTAATATTTTCTTAATAAACTCTGCAGAATTTTTTGAAGGAATCAGCATGAACGCAAATTGTTCAGGATATCCAAGTAAAGGAGAGTCGTTCTCATTATCAACATCTGTTCTGTTTACTATAAAACCAACTCTTGCCGATTTTCGTCTTACTTTATCATTATAAACCAAACTGGCTTTTAATTTTATTTTCTCACCTGATATAAAATTTAATGTTGTACTTCCTCCTATTTTCTTTTCGACAGAATTTATTTTTACCTCATTAGTATCAAAAACACTATTCATTTCCCGGAGTACCAGGACTATCGGAAGATCATTTGGAATACGAACTGAAATGTTAACTGGAATCTCACTCCCCTTTTGCTTTTTAATCCAGTCTTTATGGATACCAAGGTTGTAAAGACCTAAATGAAAAGTTGAATCTATCTCTGCTGAACTTAATTCAGAATTCCCCTCATTATTTTTATCCAAAAAAAATTTGTCTACTAATAAATTAACAACAAGAATAGCAGCAGCAGCTATAAAAAGTATGTTTATTATTTTTTTTTGATCAAAAAGTCTTTTCATCCTTACTAAATCACATTGTAATTGCCCGTCATCCTTCGACTTCGCTCAGGCTGACTATAGTTGTCGTCACAATGAGCGGAGTTAAAGTGTGACATTACGTTAGAAAGATATGATTAAAAACAAATCATCGGTTCTTAAATGCAGGTTTACGTTTTTCAAGAAATGCTTTTGTCCCTTCTTTAAAATCTTCTGTACCACAGCAAAGCGCAAAGAGGCTTGCTTCATAATTCTGCCCCTCCTTAAAAGAAACTTCATCAACAATATTTACGGCTTTAATTGTAAGCCTTACAGCATTTTGTCCTTTAGAAATAATTTTTTTTGCCATCTCCATAGCTTTATTCATAAGCTCACTGAGAGGATATACATGATTAACAAGACCAATCCTATAAGCTTCATTTGCATCAATCATATCGCCTGTTAAAATATATTCCATTGCTCTGCCGGAATTAATAAGCCTTGTAAGTCTTTGTGTTCCACCATAACCGGGAATAATACCAAGATTAACTTCCGGCTGACCAAATTTAGCATTCTCTGAAGCAAGTCTTATATGACAGGCAAGTGCAACTTCACATCCGCCGCCGAGAGCAAATCCATTAACTGCAGCTATAACCGGCTTGCTGAGATTTTCAATTGTGTTAAAAATATCCTGACCTTTTTCTGAAAATTCTTTACCGGATATCATATCAAGTTTGCTTAGTTCTGAAATATCAGCACCTGCAACAAAAGCTTTTTCTCCGCTTCCTGTAAGAATAACGACATAAACCTCATTATTGTTATTTAATTCAGTGAAAGCACTTTTTAATTCGCTCATTGTTTGTGAATTAAGTGCATTCAGCTTATCAGGGCGGTTTATAGTTACAATTGCAATTTTATCTTTAATCTCGATTAAAAGATTCTGATAATTCATACTCACCTCAAAAACTGATAAATAATGGTAAACGTACTTTTAAATCAACTCCTACAAACTGGATTGATTTGAAATAATTGTAATTCAAAATAATCTCAACTAAAAACATTGAGACACCAACTCCTGCATTAAAACCAAACTTAGAAACTTCTTCAGTAAAATTATTTTTTCCTGAAGCCGGTTTAAATTGATGAACTCTGCTTAAAAAATTATAGACTGCTGAAACTTCTACTATTGGCATAAAGAGAACTACATTTTCCATAATTGGGGAAAAGTAATACCTTGCACCGAGAACAACCGGGAATGAGGTTGTGGATAGATTATTATAATCTGAAGTTTGATAAAATTCTGCTGAACCGGGATACTGTTCAAATCCTGCTTTTGCAAAAATAAATATCGGAAGGTATTCGTTGTCTGTATAAGAAACTTCAAGATTAAATCCATAGCCAAGATCACTCTCGTTTGAGAATGTGCCTACAGGAAGCCGGGGACCAACCCCTATTGATAAGAAAAATCCTCTTGCCTTTTCTACCGGAAAATTTTCTGCA
>MHAF01000122.1:1781-17267 GCA_001802865.1 Ignavibacteria bacterium RBG_16_34_14 | reverse complement strand
ATCTTCAATTATAAGAATATCATCCCGTTCAATTTTCTCCCAGTCATCAGGATTATCAAATTCCAAAGGAAGAATTCCAAAGTTTGCAAGATTCTGGTTCATTCCACCATTTCCAGTAATTTACTTGCATTATGTGCAGCATAAGCATTCTGATCATTATCGAAATAACACCAGATTTCTTTTCCTTCTTTTTTTATTTTAGAAAAAAAATTGGCCCAGCCTTTTAATGTTTTATCATTGTAAGAACCCTGATAAGCTTCGTCAGGACCATGCAAACGAACATAAATAAAATCCGCAGTTACTTCTTTCGGTGAAAGTGTTCCGGCTATTTCAAAAATGCAGAATGCTGAATTATGATCTTTAAGTGCATCAATTACTTTTTCATTCCACCAGCTCTCATTCCTGAATTCAAAAGTGTATTGGAATTTTTCGGGTAACATATCTAAAAAAGTATTAAATCTATCTTCATTAAACTTCCATCCGGGAGGAAGCTGAAATAATATTGGTCCTAATTTTTTATTAAGGTGTTTTGCCCTTTTTAAAAATTCTTTAATCGGTTCTTTATCATTTAATTTTTTTATATGAGTAATATAACGACTGGCTTTTACAGAAAAGATGAAATCATCGGGAGTATTATCTCTCCAGGTTTCAAAAGTTTTTTTCTCGGGCAAACGATAGAAAGTATTATTAAGTTCAACTGTTCTAAAATTCTGACAATAAAACTCCAACCACTTTTTCTGAGGAATATCTTCGGGATAAAATAATACTTTCCAATGTTTGTAATTCCAACCTGAAGTGCCAATGTGAATGGAGTTCTTATTCATAGTTCAATTAATTTAAATCATCTTATGCAGAATGTATCTTCCATTCAACTCACATTTACGATAGGATGTCTATAGCAACTTTCACAAAAAAATTCCGATCAATTCCTATCGTAAATCAGAATTAAATTTTTGTACCCCGGAGAGGATTCGAACCTCCGTCCCGAATTATCGGGATTAGGAAACTGCTGCTCTATCCTGCTTTATCAGTTTTAATACTTTTGTATTCTCCTGAGATTATTTTTTGTAAATACACTTTACTTTTCATTCTCTTAATTCTTTTTTCAACTTTCATTGCTTCTTCTTTGGATTTCATCTCCAAAGTAAATACAATTTTCCAAGGTCTATATCTGGCCGTAAATCCCTTTTCAATACTGTTATGGTAAAGAAGTATTTTATTTGGATCAGAAGAAATTCCAGTATAAAATTTATCCTTATTTTGAGATTTTAATATGTAAAGAAAGTAACTCAAAATATTTCTTAAATTTTCGTACCCCGGAGAGGATTCGAACCTCCGACCAACAGTTTAGGAAACTGCTGCTCTATCCTGCTGAGCTACCGGGGCAATTAAATGAACAATTTATAATGCTAAGTTAGATATAAGTGGATTTTTATTCCAGCCTGATTTAGGTATAGGGTATAAAGGTATATGTATATGGAATAGCTTTTAACTATATACCCTATAACTTTATACCTTATACCGTTTACTTCTATAAATTCTTATAAATAAACTCGGTCATCAGTTCTAAAAAATGCCTTCCGAAACCTCCATGCATTGCTTCGGGGTAAAGCATCACATCAAACTGCTTATTAGCTTTCTGTAAAGCTATCATAAATGAAATTGAGTTTTGTACATGTACATTATCATCTGCTGTTCCATGTATAATGAGAAGTTTTCCTTTTAACATATTTACATACTCTAAAGGTGAACTTTCCTTATAACCATTAGGATTTAATTCGGGAGTTTGCATATATCTTTCAGTGTAAATCGTATCATAAAACTTCCAATGAATGACGGGAGCTCCTGCAATGGCAGCTTTAAAATAGTCTGCACCTTTAAGAATTGCTAATGCAGCTACATACCCGCCATAACTTACTCCATAAATTCCAATCCTGGAAGAATCAACATATCCTGTTGATATAAGATATTTAGCTCCTTCAATCATATCATTAACTTCGTAAAGACCAAGATTTTTGTATACAATATTCTTAAATGTTTTTCCTCTGCCGCTGGTTCCCCTGTTATCAAGCCAGAAGATTATATAACCATTTTGCGCATACATCCTGTGGAGCAAACTCATTCCCCATGCATCCTGTACAATCTGAGAACCTGGCCCACTGTAATTATCAATTAGTACAGGATATTTTTTCAATGGGTCAAAATCTGATGGTTTAATCATCCCGGCATTTAACTCAACTCCATCAGTTGTAAATGTAAGAAATTCAATTGGAGAAAAATCATATTCATCGTTAGCAGACATATCAGCTTCAATCAGTTTTTTTATTTCGGTCCCATCAATGTCGTAAATAATAGTAGAGTGCTTTTCGTTTGCATTTGAATATCTGTCGACAAAATATTCGCTGTTCAACGACATATTAATTGAATGCGTTCCTTTTTGCTCGGTAATTCTTTTCTTATTTGAACCATCAAGATTGATAGAATAAAAATCTCGATATAAAGGTGATCTTTCTAAAGAGGAGTAATAAACTACTTCTTTATCTTCATCAAAAGAAATTAGTTTATCAATTTCCCACTTCCCTTTTGTAATCTGTTTAATGAGGTTTCCATTCATATCATATAAATAAAGATGATGAAAACCATCACGCTCTGATGACCAGATAAATCTTTTACCGTCAGTAAGAAATGTTAAGTTATCGTAAACATCAACCCAGCAGGAATCGGTTTCGGTTATTATTGTACTGGTTTTTCCAGTATTAACATCTGCCATCATCAGATCAAGTTTATTCTGCAAACGGTTTAATCTCTGAACAGAAAGTTTAGCTGGGTCTTTAGTAAATTTTATTCTCGGAATATAAATATCAGACGCTTCACCAAGATCAATCCATACAGTTTTTGCAGAAGCTATATCTGCTACACCAATCTTAACTAAAGAATTATTAGCTCCGGCTTTCGGATAATATTGTTCTGTTGGGGGAAAATAAAGTGAATCATATTCTGTGATATAAACTTTGGGAACATTAGATTGATCAAACCGCCAGAAGGCAATTGACTTGCTGTCAGGAGACCACTCCCAGCCGGTAATAATCTTAAATTCTTCTTCGTATACCCAATCGAAAACCCCATTAAGAATTACTTCACTCCCATCAAATGTTAATTGCTTCTCTTCACCTGATTCGATATCGGCAACATAAATATTATTTGCCCTTACAAAGCCAAGCTTCTTTCCATCGGGAGAAAACTGTGCATTTACCTGCTCATCTTCTGAATCAATAATTAATTGAAATCTCTTTTCATTTACATCATACACATAAAATGTTCCGCCTGATTTTACTGTACGTGCGGGAATCAATCCTGTAATAAGAAAATATTTTTCGTCGGGTGACCATTCATAATTCCTTAAAGCAATCTGCTCACCATTTTCAGTTTTAAGTTCATCGTTCCCAAGAATCTTTTTCTCTTCACCAGATTTAACATCATGCTCATAAATTGCATTCTCTTCATATTTCAAAAAAGAAAATTTATTGCCGTTATCAAACCACTTTAATCCGTTTATTGATTTAGATCTTAATCCCCGATTTGTATAAATGTCATCAATAGTAAGCTTTTTGGTTTGGGGTGTTTGTAAAGATTGGCTAAGAAATATTATGATAAGGAATTTTGTAAGAGAAAATTTCATTTTCACTCCACAATAAAAATAATTGATATTTTTTTTGAACTATAAAGGTGTTTGAAAGACAAGAAAATATCCGTTGAAATGATGCTTGAATTCAGGGGCATAAATTTACAAACGCATTCTTCTTTTCTTTTTTGTCCTGGTTTCCCAGATTTTTTCCAAATAAATCCCGCTTTGATTAAGCCAGGCGAATTCGCTTTGGATAGCGTCTTTTACAATAAAAGAATAGTCAATACCTTCTCGTTCCGAACGGAGTTTTGGTTCGTCAATAGAAATAAGAACTTGAAAAGTCTGATGCTTGTTTGTTTGTGATTTCATACAAGTTCGATTCTAAAATTATTTGTTGCTGCTTCTTGTTTATCTCACCACAAAAATAACACAAAATCATATAAAATTTTATACTGATTATTATATTAAAAATGAAAGATTCATTTAAAATAAAAAAGTATCCCGCCGAGGCGGGATACTTTTTAGTGGAGGAAGAGATTTAGAGGAAGCTTGGCATAAATTCCAAAAACCAAATCCGCCTTAGGCGGAACAATTAACAAAGAAATATCAAATTCAAAAATTCAATATTTCTTGATTTTTTGAACTTTGAAATTAGACATTATTTGAAATTTGTTTTTTGTTATTTGGAATTTCATAAGTGTTACATATTAAACCAGTAAGAAAATTTTACCATAAAAATATTATCAGCTTCTGTATTGAAAAGTCTGCGAAATGAACGCCCAAATCTGAAGACACCGTTTTCTTCAGAATCAGATCTTGTTTGTGTCCATACGAAATAAACGATAGAACCGGGAACAAATTCCCATCGTAATACTACATTCCCTCTTAACGATTTAAAGCTTTTATCAGGATTTTCAATTTGGATTGGGTTTGCAGGACCGTTTCCATCGGGATCGGCTGTTAAAGTTGATTCATCAAAAGTTGAACTACCGGTTCCGTAAATATTAAAGTCATAAGTTTTTGGTGCAGCTAATTCTTTAAAGTTTTTATAATCAGCAGAAGAAATTAATGGCTGGGCATAAAGCTGTAAACTTAGTTCAGGCGTAAAAGTCCAGTTCAATCTTATGCCTGCTCCAAATGTTTTTTGATCAAGTTTTGCAAAAACATAACGCCTGCCAAACGTGTTTACAGCAGTTTCATCTGAAAAGGAATCAACCCACTGTGCAAATTCATTATTGATGGAATAGTAAGGTTCGATGCTTATTGAGACATTAGATGATGGACGTACCTCAACTGAAGAATTGAAATCCCAATTATATGAATAATTAGTCTGGTATGTAAAAAAACCTGCACCAATAATAATATCTTTTTTATCATCAGAGCTTAAATAGGCATTTACCTGGTAACCGGGGGGATTAAGTGTTAAAGGTCCTCCTCTTGTTCTGCGGTTGTTAATTGTTTCAGGATTATAAGCCAGGTTCCAATTTATTGTATAATAATTCAGGAATCTTATAAAACCAAAATGAAATATACCTTCCCACGTTATATTGCCATCATAATCATAATTTCTAAATACAGCTCCTCCTGCTTCAAGATGCCTGTAGATAGATGTTTGTTCAGTCCAGAAATATCCGGCACCAACATGCATATTTAAAACATCTGCACGCCACAGGAAGCCAAGATCATTTAAATCAAAATTGGGAGAAATGAATCCGAAAGCTGAATTAAAAAAGAAATTCCCTTTTTGTTTATTCAGATAAAATCTCCCGGCATATCCTGTTAAATTTTTCGCAGAACTATCTAAGGAAAGGCTTGCTGCGTCAGGTCTTTGAAAATAATGCTGCGGGTTACTTTGTAAATCCAGAATTTTTGATTGGCTGCCGGAAACATGACTTAATCCAGTCCATCCGGCAATAACCCAGGTTTTGGAGGAATCAAGAAAATTCCAGCCATCAATACCAAATACATAAGCATCCTTATTTATTTCATCTCTTAATCTGTCATCCTTAAAAAACCTGCTTGTAACTGTTGACATAAAACCTAAACCCTGGTAACCATCATTTATTTCATTTTGAGCTCTAACAATTCCGTAATAAGTCATTGGCTCAACTTCAGTTTTAGATCGCATACCGGCATTTTCTATT
Organism: Ignavibacteria bacterium RBG_16_34_14; assembly: GCA_001802865.1. GTDB lineage: Bacteria > Bacteroidota > Ignavibacteria > Ignavibacteriales > Ignavibacteriaceae > RBG-16-34-14. Next base: position 11,498 of record MHAF01000122.1, on the reverse strand, counting down.
CTTGCAAATTCTCTTGAAGTTAGTGACTGGATTACACCAATGTTCCAGCTATCTCCAATTTTCCCCGTTATTTTAGCTGCACCAAGAATATGAGTTCCATCAGGATAATCGGTGAAATCAGCTTCTGGAATGTCTCCTTGTGGAGTTCTTCCTATCCTTCTGCTGTAAAAGAAATCAGGATTAGCCCAGTTGAAACCCCAGTAGTTTGTTGCACCTCCCTCGCCAAAATTAAATATGGTTGAACCTTCAACAAAGAAAGGTCTCTTTTCATCAAAAAAAGTTTCAACATCACTTAGGTTAATTACTGCAGGATCAATTTCTACCTGACCAAAATCCGGATTAATAGTTGCATTAAGGTTAAGATTTGTTCCCAAGCCAACTTTAAAGTCAGCGCCTAGTCCGGGTATATAATCAGAACCGTTATTGAAAGGATCATTTGGCTCAGGGTGAGTATATTCGGCGCGTGTAGTAATATAAGGAAGGATTTCAAACTTGCCCGGCGGTGTAATTCCATTTATTCCCTTAAGCTGAGCAAATCTTGATACAAAACCATTTTCATTTTTAGGGATGTAAACAAAATAATCCTCTTCATTATTTCGTGCAATATCTCTTCTTAAATTTATTCCCCATACATTCTCAGAGTTCTTATGAAACCTGAGCTGTGAAAAGGGAATCCTTAATTCCGCTGTCCATCCGCCGTCATCAATATTTACTTTACCTTCCCATACACCATCCCAGGTTTCATCATCCCAAGAATCATTATAAAGAACACCATCATACTGGGTTCCAGCAGCATTCATTGCAAAATAGAAACCGCTTCTTCTATCAAAATAAGGATCCAGAAAAACTGCAAACAAGTCTGAAGTTATTTCAACATCTTTTCTTACCAGCCTTGCTAAGATTGAATCCGGTGAAGAGTCATGCATTCTTGCACCTATATAAAGTGCGGCATTATCAAAAGCTATTTTGATTTCTGTTTTTTGGGTGGGTTCTTTTCCCTCATCAGGATTTCTTTGAGTAAACTGATTAACCGGAATAATCTGCTTCCAGAATTCTTCATGCAGATTACCATCAATATTTACAAGCTGGTTAATCCTTACTGCTGATATTTCTTGATTTGTATTACTTGTATCCTTTATGATAGGGAAAACAACAGTTAGAGAAAAAAGAATTATTAGAATTGTAAAGAATGATCTCATAAAATCCTGATTTTTTATTAAGACGTTCTGTTTATCTCATATGTTTCAGTGCTAAATTCCTTTATTTAAAAAACAATGTCGAATTATTTTCAACGTACGGTCAATTTAAATGATCAACGCTTCAATCTTTTAATTTCTATGAAGCCAATTGATGTCTGCAAATAGATTTTTGTTCCGCCGCCATTTACATTATATACTGCTTTATATTCACCTTTCTTTTGATTAACATCTTCACTTGAAGGTTTAAATTCTGATTTTATGATTTCTGAAATTTCTTTTTTATCAACCGACCAGACATTTCCTTCTGCATATTTAACTTTTGCTTCAATTGTTACCTTAGCACTTTCAGGAATATAGATTGTAATGTTTCCATAGCCGGAAATAATTTCACTTTCTTTATTCCCAATAGAAACAAACTCAGTTACCACATTCCCAGCACCCGACGTAACTGTAACATACCCAGAAAGATTATTTAAACTTACATTCCCGGCGCCAGTTACAACAGTTCCACCTTTACTCACACCCGTTCCGGATATATTTCCTCCACCTGTTGTTACAGTTATACTGCCCGAAATATTATCTACTGAAATATTTCCACCGCCAGTTACAACTTTTATATCGCTCCCTATATTGCCACAATCTACATTTCCGCCGCCTGTAGATACTGTTAACGATTTTGTTACATTCTTAACAATCACATTTCCACCACCAGTAGTTACTTTACATTCCCCTTCTACAGAACCAACGACAACATCACCGCCGCTTGAGCTAAGTTTCACATCACCTTTTATATTTCCACACCTGACATCCCCACCAGCAGTAGTAGCTTTCAGTTCTCCAATAACATCTTTTAATTCAATATCACCACCGGAGGTGTTTATATCTACTTTTCCTTTAATATTGTTCGATACTTCAATATCTCCACCGGAAGTATTTAAACTTAAGTTATATTCGGAAGGGACAGTGAACTCAAAATCAATATAATTATCAGATTTGATTGTGATATTATTTCCATCCTGGTAAATTGTTACGCCGTTATATTCTTCATCATCTTCATACGATAATTTTACTTCATTATCATTCCCTGTTTTCACCTGAATGTCTCCGGCAGAAATTTCTACTTTGAGTGTGCCACCTTTATTTACTTTAAAGGATTTTTTTGTATAATCTTCCTGTGCAAAAGTTTTAATGATAAATATCAGAAGGCAAATTGAAGTTAGTATAACAGTAAAAAGAAATTTATTTTTCACTTTTTAGATTCTCCTGAAGAACTGTCTTCATTTGGAATTTTACATAATTATTTTCTTCTTTTTTAAGATTCTCGCGGAAAGCCGAAATCTCATCCTGGTTAAAGCCTGTTCCTTTCTCACTTATCTCTTTTAAGCTTGTTATTGCTTCTATTCTCATCGCCGAGTTTTCATCATTTAAAAGAATATAAAGCAATGCCTCTCTCACTTCAGAATCAAATGGAAAGCTTCTTAAAAGCTTTAATGCTTCCCTCCTTACTCCAATGTTGGTATCATACTTTGCAACTGTAATTAATGCAGCTTTAATCTCTTCATCATTGTTTTGAACATTTGTCTTTATAAGATTTATTGCATTAAGCCGGATTCCGGGGTTCTCTTCATAAAGTATTGAATATGTCAGCATGTTCTGAATTTTGGGATCGCTGATTTTTCCTTTTATCCTAAGTGGCTTTATCGCATCAACTGTAAATTCTATTTCACCATCGGAAGGATCCTGATCAATAAATCTTAGGTTAGTAATCTGGGTTCTGTCTTCGAGAGATGATAAGGTGTTTTCTTCTTCAATTACAGGAATAACATTTTCATTCTGTTTATTGAACAAAAGAAATCCTATAAAAATACCAACTGCTAAAACGCCAGCACCGCTGAATGCAACTTTAATAGGAGAAAAGAAAGATCCAGAAAGATTAATTTTAGGAAAAGAAAATGAGCTTCTCTTGGTTCTTTCAACCTTTAAAGCTGCACTAAATTCTCTTCTTGCTTCGGATAAAAGATTCTCATCAGGTTCCGGTAATGCGGTATTCTTAAGAATTGAAAGAAGTTTTTTCTGTTTTTCAAGCTCAGCATTACATTCATTGCAATCATTTAAGTGATTATTGAGTTCATCTTTTTCTTTTTGTGTAAGCTCGTCATATAAAAAAAGCTGAATCCATTCTCTATGTTTTTTATGATCCATAATTACATCCTTTTTTGTTAGTCATGCCGAACTTGTTTCGGCATCTTATTCCATTATGTAAGAAGACCCTGAAACAAGTTCAGGGTGACATATTCTATACATATAATTCACTCAAAACACTTCGCAGCTTATGATTTGCTTCGAAGAGATATTTTTTAATTGTTCCTTCACTGCTGTTCAATATCTCCGAAATCTCTCTTATTTTATAACCTTCAAAGTGTTTAAGAATAAAAATCATTTTTTGTTTGGGAGATAATTTTTCTAAAGCTTCATTTACATTATTTGTAATCTCATTTCTCAGGAGAAATTCGTCCGGAGAATTGCTTTCATCGGCGCCAACAATGTTATCAATGGTTTCCGATTCCATATCATTATCAATTCTCATCATTGTATGTTTCTTACCTGATTTGATAAAAGTTAAACAGACGTTTGTTGTTATTCTGTAAAGCCATGTCGAAAATTCACTTTTAAATTGAAATTTCTTTAATCCTCTGAACACTCTGAGAAAAACTTCCTGGTAAATATCCTTTGCATCATCTCTATCATTTACATATTTAAGAGCTAGTGAAAGCACACTTCTATCGTATCTGCATACCAATTCATTGAATGCAGATTCATCTCCTTTTTGGGCTCTATTTATTAATTCAGTATCGCTAAGAATCATTAAAACTTCCAAAAACTGCTTATTAGACTATGGAAAAATCAAAAGGTTGGGGATAAAAAGAAAGACAAAGTTATTTTTATTTTATAAGATCGTAAACAGAATCTAAGACAAAAGTTGGCTGAATATTCTGATTTCCATTTGGAAAATTTTTAACACCGGTTAAAACAAGTACTGTGTGCAGACCAAAAGAATTCCCCATTGCAATATCTGTTTCAAGTCTGTCCCCAATAAGCAAAGTCTTTGAGAAATCATTTCCAAGCCTCTCTTTAACTTCATCCATCATATACTTTGAGGGTTTGCCGAAGTTTTTTTCAAGCTTACGATGAGTCCTTTTTTCAAGAGCGGAAATTGTTGCACCGGCATCCAATACTTCCCCATTATCAACCGGACAGGTATCATCAATATTTGCAGCAAAGAACCTTGCGCCTTTTTCAAGTGATCTTGCAGCAATCTCAAGCTTTTCATAGTTGAGTGTCCTGTCAAGAGTAACAAGAAGTATGTCAGTCTTTTCGGGATCTTCAGAATAAATTAATCCTGATGAAGTGATTTCATCAATAAAAGTTTTCTCACCTATTGCAAAAAACTTTTCGTCGTGATGATTTTTCTTTAAATATTTTGAAAGAACAATTGTTGAGTTAATAATCTCATTAAGTTCGATTTCCAAACCTTGTGCTGTAAGAAAATTAAAATAGTCTTTAACGCTTCCAGTTGTTTTATTAGAGATAAATACAATCTTTTTCCCTGATTTTTTTAAGATGTTAATTGTCTTATCAGCATTGGGAATAATGTTATTTCCCCTGTAGATGGTTCCATCGAGATCGAATATAAAAGAGTTATAATATATTAAATCGGGTTTCATTTAACCATAGAATAAATTTTATAAATGCGAAATGACTGAGCGGGAATTTTAATCATAATTTTGGAATTTGCCTTATCAGAACCATAGAAATTTCCTTCTTCCTTAGTAATAAGTTCTTCATATTGTCCCTTAAGGATATTTACCGAAACTTCAAAATTATCTTCCTTTTTGCCAATATTAAAAGCGATAATCATTTTTTCTTCACCAAGAATTCTCTCAAAAGCAAAAGAATTCTTTTCATTATTGCTGTAAAGGAAATTCAAATCACCTTTCTGTAAAACCTTATTTTCATTTCTTAATTGAATCATTTTCTTATAAAACTCTAGTAAATCTTTATTCTGCTCAACAGAATATGAGCCTAAACCTTTTTTAAATCCATTATCTTGTGAAATTACTTCATTATCATAATGCAAATCATTCCACACCATTGGCTTTCTGCAGTGAGGATCATCAGCACCCCACATTCCAACTTCAGTTCCATAATAAATCATCGGGGCTCCACGATATGTCATCTGGAATGCAAGAATAAGTTTTTGTTCTTCATAAATTTCATTTCCTGGTTTACCAGGATTAAAATTGGGGTTGCCTTCATTTCCATCCCGATCAAAATTTCTATCCGGATTTAAAATCATAGAGGATAATCTTTCAGTATCATGACTATCAACAAGATTCTGAAGAAGATCAAGGTTTTCTTCAGGATAGGTTTTATCAATTTTTTTCAGGCTGTCTATAAAACCCGATGTTGTTATTTTTCTTTTTTCAGCAATGAAAAAATCATTTACTGCAAAGGCAAAATTATAATTCATTAATGAAGTAAACGCCCCACCTTTAGAGACAAAATCCGGAGAGAGTTCCCAAAGTTCTCCTATTATAATTGCTTCGGGATTTATTGATCTGACAAGCTTACTCCAATCTTTCCAGAAACCAATGGGAACATCACGTGCAACATCAAGTCTCCATCCATCTATTCCATCTGAAGGATCACCATCATTATTTGGATCAAGCCATCTTGAAGTTGAATGAAAAATATACTGCTTTGGTCCAGAAAGTAAATCTTCCTTTGTCCGGTTAAACTCCGGCAGTGATTTTGCATTCCACCAGCCTTTATAATCAAACTCATTTTCTAAAGTAGTAATATCATCGAAAGATTTAATAATATACCAGTCTTTGTACTTCGAGGTTTGTCCATTTTTTACAATATCTTGAAAAGCCCAGAACTGAACTCCGGTATGATTGAAAACTCCGTCAATCACGATTTTCATTCCTCTTGAATGCAGTTCTTCAATTAATTTCAGAAATAATTTATCTGCTTCACTCCATTTCCATGTTGAAGGATTGTCTGGAATTTCGGAAGCAATTAATTTTCTATCACCATCAGGATCAGGCCCAAAATTCACATCAATATGGTGATAAGTTGAGCCATCATATTTGTGGAGTGAGACTGCTTCAAAAACAGGATTAAGATAGATTGCTCCAACTCCAAGTTCTTTCAAGTAATCTAATCTGTTAATAATTCCTTGTATATCCCCGCCGTATCTTCTATCATAAAGATGATCTCTTATTTTTCCACCAAGCTTCCTTTCCCATTCAGAGGCTTCAAACCAATTGCTTGTCCATTCAGTTACTTTCCACCCCGATAAGTCGGGGATTGTTTTGCTATTAATAAAAACTTTTGAGGCTTCAGGATCGTTTGTTGTATCGCCATTGGCAAATCTTTCAGGGAAAATCTGGTACCAGACAATTCCTTTTGCCCATTCATGGGGATTTTTCTGGGGGAAAGCTATACTATATAAAGTAAATAAGAATAGAAAAGAAAGAGAGTATTTTCCGAAATATTTAGAATAACGAATTATCTCTACCATACATTATATCCTCAGCAATTTGTAATACTTCTTTTTTAAAGATTTCCGGATTGGGTTTTTTTATCCATTTGATTAAATAGAGATTATTTATTGGGAAAGAACTTAGAATTTCATATATCGCAACCGGGTCAACGCCTGCCTCTTTATTTCTTGCCTCTTCTATCATTTTCCTCAAATTACATTTAAAATTTTTACAAATAATCCAGATATCAGCAATATCTTTTGCTTCATAACGAAAAACGGCAGACAATTTATTTGATAAAATATTTCTTAAGCTGTCTACTTTCCCAAGCACATTATCGTCTAAGAGTTCTCCACTGGCTAAAATTGCTATCATTGTTTACAAACAAATCAAGATCATCGGAATAACGATGTTTGAAATAATTCCTGCTAAGTGCGGTCCAACCTGTAAGATAAAAGGGTAAATTTAATTCTTTTACGATATTCAGGATCCCATCCTGAAAGGGGTAAAGGCTCCTTGAATAGTATTCGCCTGATTCTTTCATATCTGTCCTTAAGTTCTTTATTCCTGAGTTTGCCTATTATTTCAGGTGTTAGTAATTTTTTTATTAACTCAATACCTAATATATCCATAAGTTCATACCAATTCAGCCGTTCAAGCATGCGGTTTAACATTAACTTAAATTCGTAATTATCAATTGAATTTAAATCCTTTGCGATTACTTTAGCGAGAGGAAGCAACTCGGTATTATAATCCCAAAAAATGTCCTTCAATATTTTATATTTTTCTTCGACAGACATATTTACTTTCTATAACAATAGTTCCTTTTTCATAACAGCTAATGACTCTTTTATTGAAAGAGGTTTATATCCAAGCTCGGTTTCAGCTTTAAGAGTTATCAATCCCGATTTAAGAGGTCTTCTTGCCTGCTGATTTAACTCTCCTGTTGAAACAGGTTTAATTAAACTTTTATCCAGTCTAAAAAAATCTGCAATTATTTGAGAGAATTCATACCTTGAAAGGAATTCTCTACCGCCAATATTGTAAACACCGGTTTTATTATATTCAATAACTTTACTAATTCCCTGCACAAGATCTTCAACAAAGGTTGGATTATTAATCTGATCGGTTACTATTCTAACTTCCTTCTCTTCTCTTAAAGAATTTACCAGCCACATTACAAAATCAATCTTACAGTTTGATTGGGAACCATAAAGAACGTTCGATCTTAAAATTGAATATAAAACACCGCTAATTTTTAAGACATTTTCACTTGCAAGTTTCGTTCTTGCATAATACCCAAGAGGGCTGGGTTTATCATCTTCAGAATAAGGCCCGGTTTTGCCATCAAAAATATAATCAGTAGAGATATGAATTATTCTCGAGTCTATAATTCTTGCAGTTTCGGAAAGATATTCAACCCCTTTTACATTTACTTTCCAGGCTTCCTCACGTTCAATTTCACTCTTATCAACATTTGTATATGCTGCTGCATTAACTATATAATCCGGGTAAAAATCAAGAACAATTTTTTTTACAGCTTCTCTTTTTGTAAGATCACATTTAGAATAATCAATTCCGTTAAAAACAGATTCATTATCAATAGAACATGCGAGCAGCCGAACATTTTTTTGCTTTGAATAGAACCTGCATAAACTTTGCCCAAGCATTCCATTTGCACCTGTAACCAATATTCTCTTTTTAATCAAGTTGCGAGAAAACATCATTCTTCAGATTATTAAATTCACTCATATCTCCGTAAGCGGCTGCGCACCCTGCAGCAATATTTGCGAACTTCAATGCCTTACCAGTATTTTTTTCTTTCTGTGAAATATAACTATAAAAAAATAGTGCCCCAAAAACATCGCCGCATCCTACTTTATTCTTAACATTAATTTTAATTGCCGGTTCATGGAGTGATTTGATAACATTACCTTCTTTAAAAAATATTTTGGCACCCTTACCTTCAAGGGTTAAGATTAAATATTTGATTTTATAGTTAAGAACTTCCTTTATTACTTCTTCTTCAGTTTCTTTTTCGCATAAAGTTCTCAGTTCATTTTTGTTAACCTGTATAATGTCAATGTTTGATGCCCACTCTTTAAAGTACGGGATTATTCTGAAATATCTTTGCATTTTATCATCAAGCCCGCGGGAGAAAGTATGAACATCGAAATAAATTATTCCTTTATAATTCTTCCTGATCTCTTTTAATTGTTCCAGAGTTATATCAAAGCCTGTAATCATATTAATTAAAATTCCATCATACAAATTCAAATCTTTAATGTTAAAAACCAGGTTTTGATTAATATTCTCATACTTTTCGTGTCTTTCCTTTTCCAGTTCTATTTTCAAATGAACTATTGGAATGTTTTCAACCTGATTAAAAATTTTTTCATCCAACCTTTCATATTCTTCTTCAAATAAAAAATAATGTTTTTTATCCACTGCCGTAATCAAAGAAATTTTATCTTGACTCTTTTTAATATTATTTAAAGCGATAATTGAATAGAATATCCCTCCTGGTTTTAAAGTTTTCTTGCTTTTAAAATCAATAATATCTGCTACGGATTGTCCAATAACTAATAATTTCACCCGAATATAACTGCTTGTTTATTTTATTGTGAATCTGATAGGTAAAATAAAAATCAAATATCAGAAAGAATAACTTAAAATGATTTTTTTAGGTAATTAGTAAATCCCATTTAGATAGTTTTAATTATCAATAATAATTATCTTTCTGTAGTATGAAAATAGAGAGTTGGATTTCATCGGCAATTAAAGGAAGGAATTTTCATTCAGTAATTTTAATCATTTTCCTCATCTTTAAAGGCTGTTCATCATCACTTAATAACAGTCAGCAATCACCGGAATTTCTTATCTCCACGAACAGCATAAAAGCCAATCTTGAATTCCTGGCATCTGATGAGCTTGAAGGAAGAGAAGCAACAACAAGAGGTGAAAAGCTT
>MHAF01000122.1:0-1709 GCA_001802865.1 Ignavibacteria bacterium RBG_16_34_14 | reverse complement strand
TTCAATCTCTGTTGATCCTGAATCTAAAGTTGATATTTTAAACAGTAAAGGAGATAAAACCACCTTAAATTATTTTGATGATTTCTTTGCCAATAGAAGAAGTTCAGTCACAACAAAGGGTAAATACAAACTTATTTTTTCAGGATTTGGAATAACAGCACCGGAATTCAATTATGATGATTATGCAAACTTAAATGTGTCCGGAAAAATTGTCGTTATAGCAGATGATGAACCATACAGTACTGATTCAACTTATTTCGAAGGTGAGAAAGATTCTAAATATTCAAAAGAATCTTTTAAAATTTCGTTAGCAAAAAATCTTGGTGCTGCAGGTATTATTAGAATCCCCTCGAATTTTTATTTAAAAAACTGGAACAAGATAAAAGTATTTGCGAAAGGCGAATCTGTTTCACTTCCCGGGAAAAAAATAGAAAAACTTCTTAACTTATTTTTAAATGAAGAATCTCTCACTCTTCTTTTAGAAAATGAGAAATACTCTTTTACAGATATTAAAAACATGATTTATGATAAGAAGCCTCTTCCTGTTTTTGAAATGAATAAAGAGATTGAAGTTGATGTTATAATAAATGAAGCAATCGAAAAATCTTTTAATGTAGTTGGAATTATAGAAGGAAACGATTCGCTATACAGGAATGAGTATGTTGCTATTGGTGCACATTATGATCACGTTGGAGTAATTGATGGCAAAGTATATAACGGTGCCGATGATGATGGTTCAGGTACTGCTGCACTGCTCGAAGTTGCAAAAGCTTTTTCTAAAACCGGTTTAAATAAAAGATCAATCCTTATTGTTTTTCATGGAGCAGAAGAAAAAGGGTTGCTTGGCTCTGAATATTTCACAGATAATTTAGATAATATAAATAACATTATTGCACAGATAAATATAGATATGGTTGGCAGAGAAAATATTGATACTATTTATTCTGTTGGTTCCGGAAAATTAAGTTCAGAGTTCCAAAGATTAGTTGAAGAAGTAAATTCACAAACAGTTAATTTTGTTTTTAATTATAAGTTTGATGATCCTAACGACAAAGAAAAAATTTATTACAGAAGCGATCATTACAATTATGCAAAGTATGGAATCCCCATTGTATTCTTTTATGATAATATGCTTGAAGATTACCATAAACATTCAGATGAAATGGATAAAATAAATTTTGAAAAAATCAGGAAGACAGCAATTCTTGTTTATAACATTGCATTGAGAACAGCAAACCTTGATCAAAGACTTATAATAGATAACAAAGAAATTTCAAAGACAGCCAACTAAACAAAATTTTATAAATTCTAAAATGAAAATCGGAATTACCTGTTACCCTACTTATGGTGGAAGCGGAGTTATTGCTACAGAGCTTGGAAAAGCTCTCGCCTTAAAAGGACACCAAATACATTTCATAAGTTATGCTCTCCCGTTCAGGCTTGCAAACTTTGTTGAGAATATAGTTTTCCACGAAGTTGAAATGAGCAGCTACCCTTTGTTTGAATTTCCACTTTATAGTCTTGCACTTGCAAGTAAAATGGTTGAGGTTGCCGAATATGAAAAGCTTGATTTGTTTCATGTGCATTATGCAATACCCCATGCCGCAAGCGCTTTTCTTGCAAGGGAAATGTTAAAAGAAAAAAAAGATATAAAAATAATAACTACTCTTCATGGAACCGATATTACTCTTGTAGGTCTTGAGCCATCT
>MHAF01000121.1:10216-11305 GCA_001802865.1 Ignavibacteria bacterium RBG_16_34_14 | reverse complement strand
CATAATTGGAGTGTTGTTAAATATGCTGAATGGATAATTGAACATAAGTTAGGTGGTGTTGATCCGGGAATAATTACAAGTACCGATGAATCTCTTCCTCCGTGGGAAAGAGTTAACTGGAGCTTGCTTAATGTAAATGAAACAGGTTCGCATAAACTTTATCCACATGGCGATCAACAATATTATGAAATGATCGGGAAATATCATCAATTCTCTCCCGGCTGGAATGATTTTTCTATAGATCAGATTGCCCCTGAACCAATTTCTCCAAATTTTCACTTCTATGCTGGCTTAAGAGGCAAAGCAAATGATTTTTATAGCGTTGCTTCAACAGCCGTAATAGGAATTTATATTAATCATTTTCTCTCTGCTATTGATGCTGTTTGGACAGCAATAGACTATAATAATTCTCTTACTGTTAAAATGAGAATGGAAGAAGTTTATTTTGGTGATAGGATGGAGCTGATACCAACATTAAAAGTTTCCTTTGGATTTTAGGCAAAGTTAAAGTATCATTCATTTGTTCTTTAACAGAATGATTGAATGAATTTATATTATTCAAAATTACTATTGCTTACTCCTCGGATTCTTTAAATTTGCATATCTAAAACTTTAGTTCATATCTTTTCATTTATGAAAACTCCTGTTGTTGTAATTGTAGGAAGACCGAACGTGGGCAAATCAACATTGTTTAACCGCCTTATTGGAAAAAGGGAAGCAATTGTTGATAACATAAGCGGCGTTACGCGTGACCGCAATTATGGTGAGGTTGAATGGAATGGTAAAGAATTTAAACTTATTGATACCGGCGGTTATGTTCCCAATTCAACAGACCTTTTTGAAAGAGCTATTCGTGAACAGGTTGAGATTGCAATTGCTGAAGCAGATGCAATTATTTTTATTGTTGATGTAAGAACCGGTATAAATCCCATTGATATTGAAATAGCCAATATATTGAGAACTTCCAAACAGCATTTTTATCTTCTTGTAAACAAAGTTGATTCGGAAACCTATGAAGCTGCCGCTGCAGAATTCTATCAACTTGGTGTTTCTGAAGTTTACGATGTATCTGCTTTGATTGGCAGGAAG
>MHAF01000121.1:279-10183 GCA_001802865.1 Ignavibacteria bacterium RBG_16_34_14 | reverse complement strand
TTCAAACCAGTAAAAGAAGAAATTGTAGACAAGAGATTAAAAATTGCAGTGGTTGGAAGACCTAATGTAGGAAAATCTTCTCTTACAAATTCTTTGTTAGGGTATGACAGAAGCATTGTAACTGAAATACCCGGTACAACAAGAGATAGTGTTGATTCAATTCTGAAATATTATGGAGAAGAAATAATCCTCATTGATACTGCCGGGCTTCGCAAAAAAAAGAGAGTTGAAGAGAGCATTGAATTCTTTTCTACAATACGTGCTCTTAAAACAATTGGCGAATGCGATGTTGCTGTTGTTTTAATTGATGCAAAAATCGGACTTGAGAAACAGGATCAGAAAATTATTGATGAAGCAGTAAGAAGAAGAAAAGGTTTAATACTTGCTGTAAATAAATGGGATCTTGTGGAGAAAGAAACTAACACTTCTATTCAATATGAAAGATCAATAAAAGAAAAAATGGGTTCTATAGACTATGTGCCAGTTATTTTTATTTCGGCTTTAACCAAACAGAGAATATTTAAGCTGATTGATTTGAGCATCAAGGTTAGTAAAGAAAGAAAGAAGAAAATTCCAACAAGCACTTTGAACGCCGTTCTTCTGCCTGAAATTGAAAAGAATCCTCCGCCTTCAACAGGTACCGGGAAAGAAGTGAAAATAAAATATATAACTCAGGGGGGCGATCATTACCCGGTTTTTATTTTTTCTACAAGTTACCCTAAAAATGTTCAGGATAATTATAAAAGATTTCTTGAAAATATTATAAGGAAACACTTTGGTTTTGAAGGCGTGCCTTTCACTATGGTTTTTAAAATCAAATGATTAAACCAAAAGAAATAATTATAATTGGTGGAAACGCTGCAGGACCTGCTGCGGCTGCAAAAGCAAAAAGAACCAATCCTGACTCGCACGTTACGATGTTCGAAGCGGGCGAATATATCTCAACCGGAACTTGTGAAATTCCGTATGTTTTTTCGGGTGAAATAAAAAGCTATAAAGATTTGCTTTATTTTGATTCCAAATCTTTCAAAGAAAAAAAAGGTGTTGATGTTTATATAAAGCACAGAGTTGAAGGGATTAACAGGAAAGAAAAAGAAATTAAGGTCCTTGATCTTTATAACGGCACAACTCATTTCTATAAATATGATAAGCTGATTATAGCAACCGGCGCAAAGCCCAAATCATTAAAAGTATTTTCACTTCCGGCAAAAAATCTATTTACTCTTAAAGATATTACTGATCTTGTAAAAGCCTTGGAATATCTTCGGGCAAATGAAATAAGAAATACTACCATTATTGGCTCAGGATATATTGGGCTTGAAGCTGCTGATGTTTTAAGTTCAGGTGGTTTTAATGTTACAATAATAGAAAAAGAAAATCTTCCTTTACCTGCTGCTGAATCTGAAATTCAATTAATGATTGAAGAAATTCTGGTAAAAAATAAGGTTAGATTTTTTGGTGGTGTGAAAAATCTTAAACCAAATTATAATGAAGATAAAATTGAAAGTATAAATGTTGATGGGAGAATGATAGAAACTGATGTAGTTATTGTTTCTATTGGTTTTATTCCGAATTCTGATTTGGCAAAAAATGCTAAATTAGAAATTGGTGAATATGGGGGAATAAGAGTAGATGCCACACTAAAAACCTCTGATCCTCATATTTATGCAGCAGGAGACTGCATTGAAATTATGAATGAAATAACCAAACGCCCTTTTTATCTTCCTCTTGCTGCAATTTCTCATGACTATGCTCACGTTGCCGGGGAAAATGCTGCAGGTAGAAATAAACGAGTGAATCCTGTTGTAAAAAATATTTCAGTAAAACTCTGGGATAAATTTTTCATTAGCGTTGGTTTATCTTCAATAGAAGCAAAAGAAGATAAATTCAGGTTTAAGGCTGTAAAAGAAACAACTTATAATCGTGTTATGATAATGCCCGGAAGTGAAAAAGTTTTTGGTAAAATACTTTATGAAGAAGAATCTAAAAAAATACTTGGAGCATCTTTCCTGGGAGGAGAAGAAGTATCGGGTTATGGAGATTTGATTTCTGCTTTAATAAGATCAAAGCAATCTGTTAAATTTCTTGCAGATATTAATTACAATTATACTCCGCCTCTGTCACCACAAATTAATTTATTATCTTTGCTGGGAAGAAAAATAAGCTAGTTTTAGTTATTAAGTTATTGAGTTGCTGAGTTATTGAGTTAGTAATTAATAACCTAATAACCCAATAACTTAGTAACCCAATATGGATTAAATCATGAAAACATCATTTAAGAATTTTAATCTAATAGATCATCCTCTCGTTAAATGTGATATTACTCTTTTAAGAGATAAAAAAACACAAACTGAAATTTTCAGATCGGCAGTCAGGAGATTGTCAAATATTCTTGCTATTGAAATAAATAAGGGTCTTAAGTTAAAAGAAATTAATGTTGAAACACCTCTGGAAAAAACTACGGGATATAAACTTGATGAGGAAATTGTTCTCGTTCCTGTTTTAAGAGCAGGGCTTAGTATGGTAAATGGTTTTTTAGATGTTATTCCCGATTGTAACGTAGGACATATAGGGCTTCAGAGAAATGAGGAAACCTTACTGCCAATAGAATATTATTTTAAAATCCCGAAGCTTAAAAATAATTCAAAAGTAATTCTTCTTGATCCCATGCTCGCAACAGGCGGAAGCGCATCAGAAGCCCTGAAGTATCTTAAGAAAAAAGGAGCGAAGAAAATTATTTTTGCCTGTCTTGTTGCATCACCTGAAGGAATTAAAAAAATAAACAAAGAACATCCGGATGTAAAGATTTTCGGAACAGCATTGGATAGAGAATTAGATAATAAAGGATATATTTTGCCCGGACTTGGAGACGCAGGAGACAGAACGTTTGGAACGCTTTAGCTCTGGTGTATGGATGAATGAATGTATGTATGAATACATCCAATCATTCAATCATTCAATCATTCAAAAGTTGCGGACGGATTTACTTTCCAATAAATATTTTCTTGCATTAATATTTTTTTGTATCTCTTTCTCGTTTACAACAGCACAAGTTTATCCTGATCCAAAAGTTGATTCTCTTCTTCATTCAGGAATCGAGAAAATTATAAACCAGAAGTATGATCTTGCCAAAAAAGATTTTGTAATTCTCGATAAAAAATTTCCTGAGCTTCCTCTTGGCAAGATTTACATGGCAGCAGTTGAAATTGCAAAATCTTCAGACCTTGCATCTCTATATAATTCTAAATTCATTAGACAAAAACTTGAAGAAGCTAAAGAGATTTCAGAAAATCTTATTGATAAAGATGAGTATAATATTTGGAATTATTATTTCCTTGCTCTTGCAAAAGGATACGATGCTTATTTTAATGCATTAAATGGTGAATGGCTTTCCGCATTTGGTGAAGGTGTAACATCCATTAATCTTTTTGAACACTGTCTGGAAATTTATCCTGAATTTCATGAATCTTTTATTGCAATCGGAACATATAAATACTGGAAAAGCAAAGAGACACAATTTCTTGGCTGGCTCCCTTTTGTAGATGATGAGAGGGAAGAAGGCATAAAATTGTTAGAAAAAGCTATAGGTCATTCATCTTATAATTCTTATTTAGCTATAAACTCTTTGATATGGATTTACATTGATAAAGGAGAATCGGAAAAAGCTGTTAAACTTGCTCAATCAATTTTAGAAAAATATCCAAAATGCAGATTCTTCAGGTTTGGCCTGGCAAGAGCTTTAGAAGATATTGATTTAAGAAAATCAATTGATGAGTATTACAAAATTTTAAATTCCTTTTCAGAAAGTGAAAAACCAAACCGCTATAACGAAATTCTCCTTAAACATCTTATAGCACAGCAGTATAACAAATTAGGTGAATACCAGGCATCACTCCAACTTTGTAATGAAATATTAAGCATTAAAAATCTTACAGATTACGAAAAGCAGAAATTGGAGGAACGCCTTGAAAGGGTGAAAAAACTGCAAAAAGAACTTCAATAAATATCTTACCCGCAAATTATATCTCTCTTTGATGACTTTACCTATTCAAAGAAAAAAGGTAAATTATAATAAAAGTAAAAGTTAAAAGAATAAAAAGTAAAAGCTTCAAGAAAAAGTGTAAGAGCAAGAGCAAGTTCAAGAATATTTAATTGGATAATTTTAAAGATATAAGATTGATAGATGACAATCAGCGATCCTAAATATAAAAAGATGCTTGAAGAACTTATTAAAGTCTGTAAGCAAAATCTTCCTTCAGTTAATGAAGATCTCATTACGAGGAGCTTTGAATTCTCTGTTGAAGCTCACAAAAATGATCTTCGTTCTTCAGGCGATCCATATTTTATCCATCCTTACCATGTAGCTTTAATAGTTGCAGAAGAACTTCCACTTGATGATATAACTGTTGCAAGTGCTTTATTACACGATGTTGCTGAAGATACTGAATTCAATATTAATCTTCTTTCAAAAGAATTTGGAAATGAAGTTGCCGAAATTGTAGATGGCGTGACAAAAATAAGCGGAATATTTAGAGGACAGGAAATTACCAAAGCCGAGAATTACAGAAAGCTTCTTCTTTCTATGGTTAAAGATGTGAGGGTAATTCTCGTTAAATTTGCCGACCGCTTACACAATATGAGAACACTTGATTTTGTTAATCCTGAAAAACAGAGAAGGATAGCACAGGAAACTCTTGAGATTTATGCACCTTTCGCACACAGGTTTGGTCTTGGGCGTATTAAGTGGGAGTTTGAAGATCTTTCCTTTAAATATCTTAACAGAGATGCTTATGAGGAGCTGGTTAAAAAAGTAGCTGCAAAAAGAAAAGAGAGAGAATCTTATATTAAAAAATTTGGTGAACCTTTTACAGAAAAGCTTAATGAGTATAACCTTAAATATGAAATTAACGGAAGAGCAAAACATCTTTACAGTATTTATCGTAAAATGGTTAGAAGGAACAAACCCTTTGAAGAAATCTATGATCTTTTTGCCATAAGAATTATTTTGGATACAAAAAATACTTATGATTGCTATACAACTCTTGGAATTATAAACCAGATTTATCTTCCCGTACCCGATCGTTTTAAAGATTATATATCCATTCCCAAAACAAATAATTACCAGTCAATTCATACAACTGTAGTTGGCCCTGATGGAAGATTGGTTGAAATCCAGATAAGGACCAAAACCATGCATGAAGTCGCAGAAAGAGGTGTGGCAGCCCATTGGCGATATAAAGAGAGTAAATCTGCAAGCGATAAGGACCTTGAAAACTGGGTTAACTGGATAAGAGATATTTTTGAAAATGCTTCACGTGATGAAGCACGGAAAGATTTAATGGAAAGTTTTAAGCTTAATCTCTATCAGGATGAGATTTATGTTTTTACTCCTAAAGGAGATTTAAGAAGATTGCCGGTCAATTCAACTCCTGTTGATTTTGCATTTGAAATACACAGCAAAGTAGGATACCATTGCATTGGTGCAAAAGTAAATGGTAAAATTGTCCCGCTTGATACTATGCTTCACAGCGGTGACCAGCTTGAAATAATAACTTCAAAAACTCAGCATCCAAATAAGAACTGGGTTAAGTTTGTTACGACTCATAAAGCAAAAACGGCTATCAGGAAATGGATCAAGAAAGAAGAAGATGATATTGTAAAAGCCGGTAAAGATATCTGGGAGAAAAAAATTAAAAAGTTTAAACTTTCTTTTGATCAATCGGATTTAGACAAACTCGCAGTAAGCCTTAAGTTTGATAACCCAAGGCATATGTTCAAAACCATTGCCCAGGGTAAAGTTAATCTTGATGAAATCTTATCAACTTCTAAAGAAAAAGAGAAGAAAGAAAAAGTTCCTGTTCTTGAATTTAATACTTTTGCAGAAACTGCAAGGAGTTCAGCTGGTGGAGTATTAGTTGAAGGATTGGATTCCAGTGTTATGTATTCCTATGCAAAGTGCTGCAATCCAATACCGGGAGATCCTGTAATTGGTTACATAACGATTGGTGAAGGAATAAAAATCCACCGTAAAACTTGTAATAACCTGCTTAAGCTGTCTGAGATAGATTCAAGTAAATTAATTCCGGTTCAATGGCCTGAAGCTGAAGCTAATCTTTTTGTTGCCGGGCTTACTGTTATGGGTGAGGATTCGCCCGGAATTCTTAATGAGATTTCTCATGCAATTGTATCCTACCAGAATACAAATATCAAATCCATTAATATAAATACAAGCGATTCTACTTTTGAAGGAAGTGTAACTCTTTATGTTCACAACATTGAGCATCTTACTAAAATTATAGATCGGTTAAAGAAAGTGAGGGGAGTTTACTCTGTTGAAAGATTTGAAGGTTCCACTTCCCAGGTAAATTAAAGGAATGACTTTACAAGAAACCCGAATACTCTCCATAGATTACGGACTAAAAAGAGTTGGCATTGCATTAAGTGATCCTCTTAAAATATTTGCTTATCCTTTTAAGACCATTAAAAATGATAATAATTTCTTTAATGAATTAGTAAAGCTGATTAAAGAACAAAATGTCCTTAAAGTTATTCTTGGATTTCCTGATGCAGATAATATGAGTACAAAGGAAGTAAGAAAAAAAATCCTTTCACTAAAGGAAAAAATTGAAAAACTTAACATTGAAGTTATTCTCTGGGATGAAAGTTTCACTTCAGTAATTTCAGGCGAAAGAGTACTGGAATCTGTAACCAAAAAAACAAAACGACGTGATAAAGGTTTGTTGGATCAGCATTCAGCTGCTATCATTCTTCAAGAATATCTGGAAAGCAATGTAAAACGGAGAAATGAATAATTTTTTCTCTGTTACATTTATTTGCAAATCTAATTGACTATTAAAGACTTAAAATATATTTTCGGGTAACTTAAAATTCACTTGGGAGCATTTTATGTCACTTGACGCACTCGGAATGATAGAAACTAAAGGTTTAGTCGGGGCTATTGAAGCTGCTGATGCAATGGTTAAAGCAGCAAAAGTTGAACTGCTCGGTAAAGAAACGATCGGAGGCGGGTATGTAACAGTTATGGTAAGGGGAGATGTAGGAGCAGTTAAAGCTGCTACAGATGCTGGTGGCGCCGCCGCACAGAGAGTTGGAGAACTTGTTTCAGTACACGTTATACCTCGTCCACATTCCGAGGTTGAAGCTTTACTTCCAAAGAGAAAATAATTTATGCCAAAAGCACTCGGGTTAATTGAAACCCGGGGTCTTGTAGCCGCAATTGAAGCTGCCGATGCAATGCTTAAAGCAGCTAACGTTACACTTATCGGCAAAGAAAGAACAGACCCCGCATTAATTACGATAAAAGTTGTCGGTGAAACCGCAGCGGTAAGATCAGCAGTAGATGCAGGTTCTGCTGCTGCAAAAAGAGTTGGAGTTTTAGTTTCTACACATATCATCCCTCAGCCTGACCTTCAAATGACAACTCTCATTCCTGAAATTGAAGAAAAAAGAAGTTCGGTGAAAGAAAAACAAATCCATCAGGAGCGGATGGAAGAAAAGGAACCTCCAAATTTATTTGAAGAAGAAACTACTGAAGTAAAGCAGAAAGAGAAAAAGAAACCTGCCGAAGAAGTTAAAGTTGAAAAACCTGTGGAGAAAAAAGAAGAATCTGTTTCAGCAAGTGATACAATTTCCCGCTTAAGAAAAGAAGCTCTTGGTATTAAGGAAGAAGTTAAACCTGTTTCAGCTGCCAAACGTAAGAGTAAAATAAAAATACAGGAGATTGAGATTTTAAATGTTCATCAGTTAAGAAGATTGGCAAGAAGTACAGAAGGATTTCCAATACAGGGCAGAGAAATATCAAGAGCAAACAGGAAAGAGCTTCTCGATTACTTTAAAAAATTATCATAAAATTTTTTATGGTGTAAATTTTAGGAACTCCATAACGATGGAGTTTTTTTATTTTCATTTTAATATATATTTACAGTGTGAGGAAAAACATACATATAATTATTATATCACTTTTCTTTTCTTTCCTTTTATGGGGATCAATTTCACTTTCCAAAGATTATTACATAACAATTTACATCCCAATGAAAATTGTAAATTTTCCCGAAGGATATTCAAGCGGGACAAGATTGCCGGATAAAATATCTGCCAAAATAAGAGGTAACGGCTGGAAACTTATAACAATAAATCTTGGTGCAAAATCAGAATATATTATTTCAGCAGGGAACGATACCGGGAAAAAACACATTAACCTTTATAATTCACTTTCAGAAAATCAATGGCTTGCCACAGATATGGAAGTTCTTGATCTGAATCCTGATACTTTATCGCTTTATATTGAAAAAGTCAGAGAAAAAAAAGTTAAGATTGAACCTGACTTCAATCTTGATTTTAAACCCGGTTATGGTTTAGCAACTAATATTGAAATTTATCCCGATTCAACAAACGTTATTGGTCCTGTAAGTTATTTAAAAAATTTAAATTCAATTACTACGGAAAAAATCGAGTTATCAGAACTTGATACCAGAACAATTGAACAGGTGAAACTTAAAGATTTGCCCGGAATGACTTATGATTTAAGTAATGTTACTGTTAATCTTAATGTTCAGAAAATCGTAGATAAGAATTTTGATAATCTTCCTGTTTCTGTTATTGATATTCCAAGTGACAGGGAAGTTGTTCTTCTTCCTAACAGAATAAATATTGGGGTAAGGGGAGGAATAAATATATTGGGAAAATTAAATGAAAATCAGTTTAATGCTTTTGTTTATTACAGGGATGTTGTTTTAGATACCTTGGGTAATATAGTTCCGCATGTCGAAGTTCCGCAAAATACATCTTTAATTTATACAAGACCGGAAAGACTTAGATATATAATTAAAAAGTATAATTAGAAGTAAGAGTTATAAAATGTTGGTTTACCGGTTTTTATAACTCCAATATTTTTAGCTCAATCTGTTTTTATCTTTAATAAGATAATCAGTTCTAAAAGAAAATTTTGAAACTGGATTTCAAAAGCAAGTACTTTTGTAAAAGTAGCTTACAAGACTTTATTGAAAGCTTATAAGGTTTAAACTTCATGAAAGTAGTATAATTTCTACACAATATTACTAGAAAGTACTCTTATTTAAGTGAGCAACTAATTTTAAATTCGATCAGATGTTTAAGAAAAAGGATTTTTAATTGTTCAGAATATTTTTTTATTCATTTTATTTACAAAACCATGTTCATCACTTTTGAAGGAATAGATTTTTGTGGTAAATCCACACAGGCAGAGCTCTTAAAAAGTTATCTTGTTAAAAATAAAAAAATTGTAGAGATAATAAGAGAGCCGGGTGGAACTGAAATTTCTGAAAAAATAAGGGAAATGCTGCTTGATAAAAAACATTATCACATGTTTATGGAAACGGAGATATTTCTCTTTTCAGCAAGCAGGGCACAATTAGTAAGGGAAAAAATAAGACCTTATCTGGAAAAAGGGGTTTATGTCATTTCCGACCGTTTTCATGATTCAACCACTGCATATCAGGGTTTTGGCAGAGGAATTGATATTAATACTGTTGTACATATAAACAATCTTGCAATTGGAAAAACGGTACCCGATATAACTTTTATTATTGATATACCGGTAAAAGTTGCTGAGGAACGAAAAAAAATCAAAACTAAAATAGATCTTGACAGGATTGAAATTTCAGATTCTGTTTTTTATGAAAAGGTAAGAAAAGGATATTTAAAACTTGCTGAAAATGAAAAAAGATTCAGAGTAATAGATGGCACAGCAAACATTGAAGATATACATCATAGAATAGTAGGCGAAATAAATATGTTAGAAAAAAGGAGCATCCATGAAACAAGGTAAGATATTAGGATATATAATGTCTTTTGTTGTTATAATTTTGTTTTCCGGATTTTTCGCCGGGAAGGATGATATATACTT
>MHAF01000121.1:0-262 GCA_001802865.1 Ignavibacteria bacterium RBG_16_34_14 | reverse complement strand
TTGATCTCTTTGGAACCGTTTATAAAGAGATCTCACTAAACTATGTTGATGAAATTGATCCTGAAAAATTTATGGAAGCAGGTATTAAGGGAATGCTTAATTCTCTCGATCCGTATACAATTTTTATTGATGAAAATAAGAAAGAGGATATTGATCTTATAACAAATGGCAAATATGGTGGTGTTGGTATATCAATTGGGATAAGAGGCGATAAGGTTACAGTTGTTGAAGTACTTGATGGTTATTCTGCTCAAAAACAGGG
>MHAF01000120.1:4864-5626 GCA_001802865.1 Ignavibacteria bacterium RBG_16_34_14 | reverse complement strand
AAAACTTCAACTCTCAATTCCCCATCAGGAATTAGCCCCAGATTAATTAATTCTTCATCAATTTCTTCAACACGACTCAAATATCTAAAATCAGCACCTGCTAAAAAATATCCTAAACTAAAATCTAACTTGCAAAAAAAAGTATTACGCGGACGATATTTTAATGTTTTATTCTCTTCAATATCTCTTGCCCAAAGGTAAGTATAACTTAATGAGATATTTGTATTAATCTCTTTTAAATCAATTATGGACTGGAATTCAAAACCTTGTATTCTTGCCCTGGTTACATTATCAAATATTACTAATCCATCAGAGGGATCAATTCCCGGTTCAATAAAATCATAAAACTCACTTTGGAATAATGCACAATCCAAAGTGACAGAATTAAAAAGTTTATAATTAAAACCACCCTCAACAGTAAAGTTAGTTTCCGATTTCAGATTGGGATTTGGCTTAACTGTTATCCCACTTGCAGTAGTTGAAGTAAATGCTTCGGCAGGTGTTGGTGCTCTGAAACCTGTTCCTAAAGATGTTCTCAAAATTAAATTATCAGAGAATTTATAATTCAATCCGAATTTTGGTGACAACGCATTACTGCCACCGAGAGTATCGAGTTTATTATAATCATATCTTAATCCTAAAGAAGCAATTAAAGGAAAATTAAATTTCCAATCTGCCTGAGAATAAGCACCAAAACTTAAAGAGTTTGGATTTCCAAAAAGAGTTGAATTAACCTGTGCAAATGAAGCTTCAATTCCCGAA
>MHAF01000120.1:0-4806 GCA_001802865.1 Ignavibacteria bacterium RBG_16_34_14 | reverse complement strand
ACCATCATCCCAATCTGTATAATAATAACTTCCTTTAACATTCAATAAAAATTTATCATTAATAATATATTTATATATGGTACCGAACATATGTCTGTCGGCTTTTACAACCTGTCCAATATCACTCTTAGGGGGAACAAGAGCATTTCTTGAATTTCTCCAGTAAACAAAATTGCCGCTCTTTTTTGTAAAAATATTTGCAAGAAACATTAAAGAAGAATTAGATGAGAATTTCAAATCACTCTTTATGAAACCAATATATCTTTTAGAAAAATTATTTAACCTGTAACCAAGATCTTCCAGTCTTGAAAATGAAGCTGTTATTCCAAAATTATTAAATGTGTTTGCATAAGAAATTATTTGCCCGTTAAACATTCTATATTCACCAGACCAATCCCATTCATCATAAGAAGGTTTATCATAAGCACCAGCATAAGTTTTCAAATAGACAGACTGTTTCTCAGGAATTTTTTGCGTAATTAAATTTACAACGCCCCCAATTGCAGTTGAACCATATAAAGAACTTGCAGCACCTTTAATAATTTCAACTCTGTCAAGTACAGTCATTGGAATTACTTCCCAAATAGTTTCGCCTGTATCGCCGGTGTAAAAAGGTAATCCATCAATAGCAAGCAAAACTCTTGAGCCAGCTCCCCTGCTGTAACCGCTTGAACCTCTTATGCTGATCTGGTCATCAGTCATATTAATGCCGGCGATGTATCTTAAAGCATCTTCAAGATTGGTAAAATTCTTTTGAGCGATTAACTCGGCACCAAGAACTTCCACACTTACAGGAAGTTCTGATATTCTTTGTTCATATTTTCCAGCTGTTACAATTACCTGCTCCGTTTCAATGGGATTTTCAATTAAAGTAACATTTACAGTTATAGATTTATTTACCAATACAGTTTTTATTCTTTCAGATTTATAACCAACTGTAGAGTATTCAAGATTGTAAACACCTGGAATAAGATTTTCAATTGCATATTCTCCATTAAGATTTGTTGCTGCACCTTTACTAGTTTCAAGAACAATTACATTTACGCTCGGAAGTGGATTGTTAAGTGTATCAGTTACTTTTCCGGAAATGGAAAAAGTCTGAGCAAAAGAAATACTTGAATAAAAAATTTCTGCTATTAGAATAATTATAATTTTATTAAATAGTGTTGTATTCATTCTTTATAATAGTTGACTAGAAAGTTCAGGAACGAATTAGTAAAAAGTTCTTGAACTTTAAACTTGAACATGAACTTGTTCAATTCCCTCCTGGAGGCTGCGGAGGTGGATTATTAAAATCACAAACTATATTAATATTTTTCACAAGAATATTTTCAGGGATATGAAGAGTTCCGGGTTTTGTCGAATCGCCGGTGTTATAATAAAGACCAACTACAAACCAATCCTTCCTGTCAAGAGAAACATCCTGCTTTGCAGATTGAGCAACAGCAACATAAGCGTAATCGCCCGGTTCAGTAAAACCGGCTTCTGGTAAAACAGCAGAATCTTTTGAGCTATATAAATATTCCGTTGTACCGAAAGGAATTTCATTGCTGATATATCTGATATTCTGTATTGAAAAGTCCGATATTGACAATAAAGGATTTTTAAATACAACAAGATGGGTTCTTGTAACACTATCAGGCCATAGCCCAATGAAAGTTATCTTACCGCTAAAACCTGCTTCCGTATTTTCAGCCTGGGGTTCTATTCCACCATTACAACCATTTATTATTATA
The DNA here is from genome assembly GCA_001802865.1 of Ignavibacteria bacterium RBG_16_34_14. Classification (GTDB taxonomy): domain Bacteria; phylum Bacteroidota; class Ignavibacteria; order Ignavibacteriales; family Ignavibacteriaceae; genus RBG-16-34-14. Next base: position 3,070 of record MHAF01000120.1, on the reverse strand, counting down.
GCTAAAAGTAAAAATGAAATTAAAAATTTGAGCATTATTCCACTTTACCAATTAGATAAGATTTTTCACCAAGTTTACTAGCAATCTTAATAACTTCATTTTGATTTTCTTCACTTACAATCGAAATCAAACCAATACCAAGATTAAAAACTTTTCTCATCTCTTCATCAGGTATTTTTCCCGTTTTCTGAATAAGATTAAATATTGGCAGAACATTCCAGCTATCCCACAATATTTTCAGAGTTAAACCTTTGGGAAGAATTCTGATTGTGTTTCCAACAATTCCTCCACCTGTAATATGAGATAAGCCTTTCACTTCAACTTTTTCTCTTAGAGCATTTATTAATTTAAGATATGATTTATGAACTCTTAATAATTCCTTTCCCAATGTTGAATTAAGTTCAGGTATTTTTTCTTCAGGTTTGAATTTAGAGAGAAGAACTTTTCTTGCAAGTGAATATCCATTTGTATGAAGTCCGTTTGATTTGAAACCAATCAGTATATCACCTTTCTTTATTGATTTTCCGCCAATAATATTTTTCTTATCTACAATTCCTACAATGGTTCCGGACATATCATATTCTTTTTCATTATAAAATCCCGGCATTTCAGCAGTTTCACCACCGATTAAAGCACAGCCATTCTCTTTACAGGCTACAGAAAATCCTTCAATAATACTTGAAGCAACATCAGTGTTAAGTTTTTCAAAAGCAAGATAATCTAAAAAGAAAAGCGGCTGGGCACCACAAACTGCAATATCATTTACACAATGGTTTACTAAATCCTGTCCCACTGTATTGTGAGTATTCATTATAAAAGCAATTTTTAGTTTTGTGCCAACTCCATCAACACTTGAAACTAAAACAGGATCCGAATATTCTGAAAGATTTAGATTATAAAAAGCACCAAAAAATCCGATATCGGAAAGCACATTTTTATTAAAAGTTGATTTGGCAAATTTTTTAATTCGTGTAACAGTTTCGTCGCCAGCATCAATATCAACTCCGGCAGATTTATATGTATTATCCAATTTCCCTCTTACAAGAATTTATTGAGATATTAAAATTTAGTATTAAATGAAATCTTTAACAAAGATGAATATGAATCTAAGACCGAGAAAAATACATTGCAATATTTTTTTAGTTGACTCAACACTACAATTGCTATTTATCAACTAAAAGGGTTTATTATTATTATTCTAATACTTAATCTTCTCTCATTTGTGAAAATGAAAAACTGTATTTTCTCTTTATAAAGAATCACCGCTTCTAAAATCATTAAAATTATTTCTCTTTAATCAATATTTAACGTTTTCAAGCATTGGAACAATTTTTGGAAAAATACTGCAACTAATTATTCCTTTAACAGGGTAAGGAAATGAAAAAAATAATACAAATACTACTTTTTATAACAGTTCTTGTTAATCTAACTTTTTCACAAACAGCATTGATAAAGACAGAGGCATTAACTCCTCACCGCCTCACTACTATGGGTTTCACTACAAATTCAGTTTCATCCGGTTTGAATAATGTTCCCAATCAAACCTACGTATATCTCTCCGCTTGGAATATTGGTAATGACGAACCAATTAGTTCTGCCACCTTTACCTTAATTTCTAAACCTGCAGCTTCTACAGCAAGTTTAGAAGTGATTAATCCTACATGGGTTCAGTTCAAACCGGATGTTTTTGGTACTTATAAAATAGGACTCACTATTACTACCGCTTCCGGCACCGATGATACTACTGCTAATATTTATGCTTCAGACTTTGTCGGTGTTGGTAAATTTGCAGGTACTTCTGCTGAATTTCCACAGTGTATGAGCTGCCACTCTTCAGAACCATTTAATTTTACTGAGATTTTTGACAGATGGAAAGTTTCCGGTCATGCTAATATTTTTAATCAGCAGTTGGAAACCTCTACTCATTATGGTCCAAGTTGTATGGCATGTCATACTACTGGTTATAATCATAGTTTAGCTGCAAGCAATAATGGATTTGATGACATAGCTGATAATTTAGGTTGGAGTTACATAGCTCCGGGTAATGATATGAAATGGGATTCACTTGTCACTTATTATCCGGATTTAGTTAATCATGCAACCATCGGATGTGAAAACTGCCACGGACCAGGAAGAGAGCATGCATATGGCGGTCATATTGAAAAAATTTCCGTCAGTGTTGATGCGGGTAATTGTGCTCAATGCCATGATGAACCCTGGAGACATAATAAATACTCTGAATTTGAAAACTCTCTCCACTCAGAATCAGTTTGGGAAAGAACAACCGGCTCTAATGCTAATACCAACAATCTTAATGATTGTATCCGTTGCCACGATGGAAAAGGTTATGTTAATTTTACTAAGGGCTTAACTACAAATGCAATTAGCTGGACAGAAGCAGACGGATCAAGAATCACCTGTGCAGCTTGTCATGACCCTCATGGAAACCAATATGAATATTCATTACGTCCTGTTCCTGAAGGTTCTGATACACTTGGAAACGGGTACCAATATACTATTGGTGGTAAAGGCCGTGTTTGTATGAATTGCCATAAAGCAAGAAGAGATAACGTTGCTTATACTCAGACAAATGTTAATTCATCGCATTGGGGACCACATAGCTCTGTTCAATCAGATGTATTTTTAGGACAAAATGGTGCCGAATTTGATGGAGTCCCTTTCAAAAGTGGATATCATAAATTTGCACTTCTAAATGCTTGTGTTGATTGCCATATGGTTGCAACTACCGACACCGGAACAGTTACAAGAGATAGGGTTGGTGGGCATTCCTGGAAATTATACGATGCAGAAAATAATTATTTCCACTCAACAGCTTGTGTGCCTTGCCATGGTGAGATAAATAATTGGGATGAATTTACAGCATCTAAAGATTTCGATGGTGATGGTACAAAAGAAAGTATCACCCAAGAAATTGAAGGACTTCAAACTTTATTAAGAATTCAATTACCACCTATAGGAATAGATTCAATTGATTATACCCAGATTACAACCCCCGAACTTAAAAAAGCTTTTTGGAATTACCAGCTAATTGCTAATGATGGAAGTAAAG
>MHAF01000119.1 GCA_001802865.1 Ignavibacteria bacterium RBG_16_34_14 | reverse complement strand
CTGTAACTTGCTGTTTCTATTTTATAGAAATACGCACCGCTTGGCAATTTGGATGCATCAAAATTTATTTCATACCTGCCTGCTTCTTTGAATCCATTAACCAATTCCTTTACCTGCTGACCTAATACGTTATATACTACCAGCTTTACGTTTCCTGCTTCTGCTAAACTGTATTTAATGTTTGTAACTGGGTTAAACGGATTAGGATAATTTTGACTTAAAGAGAATTCCATCAGCTTAACTTCTACTTCTATTATATTTGAGTATTCAAATCTTCCACTATAATCTATCTGCTTCAAGCGATAAGAATAATTACCGGGTTCAACTTTTGAATCAACGAATATATAAGATTGTTCTTCAGTAGTTGTTCCGTGTCCATCAACAAATCCAATGGTGATGAACTGATTGTCATCTGCTTTCCTTTCAATCTCGAAAATACGGTTGTTGATTTCAGATGCAGTAACCCAGTGTAATGTAACCTGATCATTTGAAACATTGACTGTGAACGATGTTAACTCTACGGGTAAGCCAATATTTGTACCTTTGGTAATAGTACCCGCATCTCCGACGGCCCAGGCAACATCCCCGTTTCTTGCCTTTGAAAGTGCACGATAGGTTGAAGTTCCAACATACACGGTATCCCAGGTAGCACCATCATCGTTGCTTCCAAAAAGTCTTGGTCCTCTTGTATGATACCAAACATTTTGATATCCCGTAACTGCATAAATGGTTCCGGTACCAAGAGAAGCTAAAGCATCCCAATTAGTTCCACCGTTTGTTGTAGAAACAAGACCTTGAGTACTTCCTCCAACAATTCCTCTTGTGGGGCTATTAAACCAGATTCCCCAGGAGTTGGTCAAAGCCATTGTTTGTGCAGTCCAGGATGTTCCATTATCAGATGAATAATAAACACGGGAATTATTTGTACCGAAATAAATGCTGGAGCCATTTATATAGAGAGAATTGACCCAGCCAGCTTCAGTACCATTCTGTGCTACAAATAAACCAGTTGAATCCCACGTTGCGCCTCCATCTGTCGTTTTCCAGAGTGACCATCTTGCACCGACAGGATCACCAATCATAAATCCATTTGTAGCAGAGGTCATCCAAATAGCATCTATAAAACCTCCATCTTGTGTAAATACTTGTTCCCAAGTAGAGCCGCCATTAGTGGTTCTATAAACAAATGTTGCCGCAGGTGATGAAGTGGTTACAGCATTTAATGAATCCCATGCAAAAATATTTAAAAGATCACCAGTAATTGGTGCCCCGCCTTTGCTTTCCCAGTTAGTTCCACCATCTACTGTACGTAAAACAACACCAGCAGCTCCGCAACTCCAGGCAACATTATTATCCGGTGCTGAAATACCGCGTAAAGTGGTTGCTACCCCTGAAGTTTGTGGGGTCCATTGTGCATTTATAGAAACAGAGAGAAGAAGAACTGCGAAAAGTAAATATGCTTTTTTCATAATCTGGTTCCTTAGTTAAGTTGAAAAATTAGTTGTTTAATAATTACTGCGCGTTTAAATAAATTATTTATTAATAATATGGAAAGGTTGTAGAAAAGCTTACGGTTTTTATTGTTTTTCATAACATACCTTTTTAATAAATCAGATAAATATTTACGATTCGGTATAGTTAGAAAAAAATCTCATCCTATTATAATAAATTAAATCGAAAAAAAACAGGTTAGAGAAAAATCAATTTTAAATATTAAGAAAAGACTAAGATTTCTATTGCGTAAGCTATTATAATACAAGATTAACAGGATAAATCGGGAAAAAGATACTATCTTAAAAAAACCATCTCTCTGGTCTGCACAAATTTATCAGCAATAATAGAATAAAAATATATTCCTGAAGAAAAATTATTTGCGTTGAATTTTACCTCATAAGTTCCCGGTTGCTTAATTTCATTAACAAGAGTAGCAATTTCATTCCCTAAAACATCATAAACTTTTAAAACTACCAATTGCTGACTGCTAATTATAAACTCTATTTTCGTTGAAGGATTAAATGGATTCGGATAATTTTGCCCCAGTTTAAAATCGTTTAATTCTATTTTAACTTCTGCTTCTATTACATTACTATATTCATAAGAACCATCAGTATCAAATTGTTTTAATCTGTAAAGATAACTCCCGGCTATTATATCTTTATCAATAAAAGAATACTCTTTGGGTGAATTTGAATTACCATATCCTTGTACAAAACCTACCTTCTTCCATTCTTTACTTACTTCCGGTTCCCCGCTGCCTAACCCAAACTTCCTAACCAATCTTTCAATCTCAAATCCATAATTATTAACTTCAGTTTGAGTTGTCCACTCTAATAATATCCAATCTTCATTGTAAATGGCAGTAAAAGAACTAAGCTCAACCGGAAGTTCTGAAACAGGCACAACAACAAATGCAGTTCCCCATCTTCCATCTTCGGTTGGAAATGATGGAAGAATAGTCCCTCTTGTGAGAGCATATTCATTAAAAATATAAAATGTCTGGTCATCCGATGGATCAACACTGGCACCTGAATAATCACCCCATCTATTCCTTGTCCCGCCAAACATTCTTTTATAATAATCCAACCCTGCTTTAACTACACCTGGGGTAGTTGTATAAGCTGCCGGATCGCCTGAAAGCCTGCCTGTAAAATAACAGCCGGGATAAATTGAAGAAGCAGATGCTGAAAATCCAATTACAACGTCATTGCTGGAGTTTACAGAAATTGCCGGGAAAAAAGTATAGCAACCGGTTGCTATACTTTCACCTCCAACGTTACCTTGATCTGCTAATGTTATGCTTGCTGAAGTACCTATTTTGTACCAATGAGCAGTAACTTGTCCGGCGTCAGTCCCCGAAGGTGGAATAATACAATTGGCAACCCATAAATTATCGTTTCGCCATACTGCATTAAGAGTCCGCATATCATTTGTTTCAATTAATGTACTTGTACCAGACTGAGGTGCATCAGAAAATGCCACACCAGAATGAATATCTCCAAGACTTAGGTATATATTAGTAAATGTTGGAGAACTTAAGGGATTGTCGATCCGAATAACACTTAAAAAATCTGTTGATCCGGAAGTCCATCCTGATGAAACTAAGAAAGTTCCTAAAGTTGAGCTTGAAGGGGTTCCGAACATATGAGCCGGTTGAGTAGTAGGATAAGGATCTCCCAATCCTGCCAAAGCACCATGATCAAAAATACTAACTGTAGCAGAACCGCCAATATAGAAAGGAGTTTTTGCAATAATCCAAACTCTGCTATCTAAAGAAGAACCTCCGCTAAAACGAAACATATTAGCAGTTACATAAATTGCTTCCTCATCAACTGCAAAACCGGGATAGTCCGCCCAGGAATCGTGAGTACCATCGCCAGAAGTTATCGTGAGTTTAGAATCTACTGCTTGGAAATACCATGTACCATTAGGATTGCTATCATCTGAAACTGCCAGAAGGATACGGGAAATATTTCCAACTGCATCGTTGATTGTACCAACTCTTTCTAATGATACAACTAAAAACCTACCAGCGTATTGATCGTAAATAACTTTAGGGTCAAATGTCCCTGTAGTAGGAGTTAAGCTTTCAAAAAAACTACCTGCATGAGTTGTACTATTTTTCCCTAATCTTTGGCTGTTCTCCATAACACCCGCTTTAGTAAACCACTCAATAGAAGTATTAACAACCGAAACAAGATGTGCTGGTCCCGCTGCTCCTATCGGATCGGGTGGTATATGGTAAAAACCAGAGTTTGATGCATCTTCATCAAATGAAATTCCATCATAAGTTGTTACTATATCGGTTTGTGGTATTATACCATTAAATTCCAGCATTCTCTGATTGCCGGAATTTATAATGTTCTGTATATAAATGGCGTATTCCGCTCCACCAGATATTGCTGTTTCTTCGCTAATGCTTATCTCTGTTTGAGCAGAGGAATGTAAAGCGAGTATCAGGTTAGCAAAGACAATTATTATACATTTAGTGTGAATATTCTTTATCATAATTTTTTCCTAAAAATAAAATATAGTAGAAGAAAAAACCGATTTTGCAGGATTTATTTTACGTAACTTAATTAGCAAATAAGTATCGCTGTAAATACAAAAACGGGCACTTATAATTCATCTCAATATTCAGACCGTAATAGAGATTCCAAAATTTTTACAAAAAGTAAGATTTGGTACACTTCTTTTGTAAAAAATTACTTGAACACTTTCTTTTTAAGATAAAAGAACCTTTTACCCCATTGAAGCATTCAGTTTGTAAAATATACCGGTTTAATTTTGAATGAGAAAATTAATTTTGAATCTTTCGGCAGTCTTGGCTGTTTCAAAGAGGATGAATTTATTATTATCTCTTTGGTACTTGATTTATTTTTACATCAGAATAATAATTAATAACAGAAGGTGTTTTAAAAAATGAAACGAGTTACCTCAATCGGCGGTATCTTTTTTAAATGCAAAAATCCTGATGGGGTTAAGGAATGGTATTCAAAACATCTTGGTTTTAATACGGATTCCTATGGAACCAGTTTTGAGTGGCGGCAGGCTGATGAAGGTACTCAAAAAGGATTTACAGCATGGAGTCCCTTTAAAGAAGACACAAAATATTTTAATCCTTCGGAAAAGGAGTTTATGATAAATTACAGAGTTGAAAATATTGAATGGCTTGTAGAAAAGTTAAAGAAGGAAGGGGTTACCGTTGGCGACGCCATTGAAGTTTTTGAGTACGGCAAATTTGTTCATATTATGGATATTGAAGGGAACAAAATTGAACTTTGGGAACCAAATGATGTTGAATATGACAAAATAGTTAATGCAAGAACCAAGTAAACCCTTCTTGATCCTGAAATAATTTACCGTTTGAACCATAATTATGGTTATTGGAATTAATAGTCGGAAACTTTTCTTCAGTATTAAAAAATGAATATTCTGAAATAAATATCATTTGATGGCTAAAGTAAAATTTCTTAAGCAACATTTTTATAATTTTGTGATAACTATAAAATCGATTTAATTATTTTTTCAGAAATAAATTGAAAGATAATATGAGAAAGCTTTTTTTGCTTGGATTAATTTCCCTGTTAGTGAATGTTAGTAATAATGCTCAGTCCATTTCTGTTGCTCCTCATAATACTATATTATCAGATTCTCTTGGATCTGAAATGATTTTTATTGTTGATGTAACGAATCTTACCGGTAACGAACAAACAGTTTATATTGTAAGAACAATAAATGACCTCCCTCAGAGCTGGACTTCTTCTTTATGCTTTGATGTTTGTTTTTCCTCTGAGCTTGACAGTATAATTACAACACCTACATATGGCAGTTCCCCACTTCAAGTAGGAGAAACCAGAGAAATTTCTGTCCATGTTTTCCCTTTGGAAAATACAGGGCAAGGAAATATTCAGATAAAAATTGGTAGTATCTATGATACTGTAAGTTTCCTGGTTAACCTTACAGCAATCGTAGAGCCAACTTCAGTAGATGATATTTTTTTTATACCAAATAAGTATCGGTTATTTCAGAATTATCCCAATCCATTCAACCCATCAACAAAAATAACTTTTGATCTGCCGAAAAAAGAACATGTTATAGTTACTGTATATAATTCAATCGGGCAGAAAGTTAAAACATTGCTAAACAGAATTCTGGATTCCGGCAGGCATGTTGTTGATTTTAATGCTGAAGGTTTAACTGCGGGAGTTTACCTTTACAAGGTTTCGGCTCCAGGTTTTGTAAGCACAAAAAAGATGATTCTTTTGAAGTAGTATGAAGTAATATATAGAAAGCGAGGCTCACCTAAATGGTAAACCTCAAATTTTCTATTTAATGAGTAATCAGCTTGTCTTAACTTCTTCGCTTAACAATTCTTTTTCAATCACATCAATAAGAGCTTCTTTTGGTAAAGCACCAACAGCCATTTGGGGCTGTCCTTCTTTGGAAATTAAAAGAAGTGAAGGAATGCTTTTTATCCCAAATGCAGCACCAAGTTCCTGCTCTTCATCGGTATTTACTTTATAAATATTTATTTTACCTTTATATTCTTCAGAAAGCTCATCTAAAATAGGACCAACCATTCTGCAAGGCCCACACCAGGGAGCCCAGAAATCTACAAGTGCAGGAAGTTCTCCTTCAAATTTCCATTCACTATTTTTTTCATAATTAAAAACTTTCTCTAAGAAAGTTTTCTTATTCAGATGCTCAGTCATTTTTTATCCTTTTATTATGTATTCATTTTTCAAATTGCTTCAAGAACTCTTTCCATTCTTGCCTTAACATCCTGTGCAATAAGCAGCAACTCTTTATTATTTACAACTTTCATCATTACCATTGGATCAAAAATAGATACAACTGTATCCTCTCCTTTTTCATAAACAACAATATTGCATGGTAAAAGCAATCCAAGTTCTTCTTCTTTTTGTAAAGCTTTATGTGCCAACAAAGGATTGCACGCTCCAAGTATCACATACTTTTTAAAATCAACATCAATCTTTTTTTTCAGTGTCTCTTTAACATCAATTGAAGTAAGAACACCAAAACCTTCTTTTTTAAGTTCAGCAGTTACTTTTTCAACCGCCTCTTCGTATGGAATATTAACAACCTTGGAAAATCCGTAATTCATATTTTTAACTCTTCTCCCTTTACCGTAGTCCATATTAATTTTCATTTTTCTCCACTTTCTTTTTATTTGTAGTAAAATTTGTAAATGCCAAACCAACTAACGCACCATACGTTGTACTCATCAAAGGATTACTCGTTATTGCACAGCTACCGGAATAACAACCGATAAAATTGTAATAAAAAAAACCTCCGATTGCACCAAGTAAAACCGGAATTATGTTCCGAAAATATTTTCGATAATTCATTATTGATTTCTTAAAAAATCTTTTTATTCTTGGCTTATACGATACATGTTTATGGCAAAGGATTCGGTAATATTTATTTCTAGAGATAATGTGAATTCCTTTATCCGTTACAGATCCAATTTTTCAAAGAAATTGGATTAAAATAGTGAGAGAATTCATCCCTTTAATTTTTTGCCAACCGGTTAAATAAATAAATTAAAAAAGTTGCGAGCCCCCACATCCCAGAACAGCTATGAAGAACAAGATGATTTATTTGCTCTTTTTCATATAAGCGTTATAAACAGCCATCATGATTGCTGCAGCAACACCAACCAGACCAATAATAAGAAATACCATTTCCGGTTTTCCAATTTCTCTTCTTCCATAATTCTGATAAATCCAGCCGCCAAATGTTCCCCCAAGAGTCCAGGCAATGGCAATTGGCAGGAAAGCAAATCCCTGAAACAATGCAGCCTGTCCTTTTGGTGCAAGATCCGCAAGGTATTCATAAAACCTCGGAGCTTGTGTTTGTTCACCAACTGAAAAAATAAATATTGTAGCTATAATTAATCCTAACCCAACTGTTACGCCCGAAATGTGTGCAAAATACAAAAGGAACCAACTCAACGCAGCGAAAATAAAACCAATCATTATTGCTATTGGCGTAGGAATATTTTTTGTTAATCTGTTGATAGGGATTTGCAGGAGGATAATTGTCCATGCACCAACGGAGAGAATCAGCTCAATAGGTGCTTCGGGTGAAATATAGTCTGATATATAAAAGGGGATAACTATGAAAAACTCCCAAAATACAATCCAGTACAGAGCAAAGATTAACAGGAAGATAATAAACTTGATATTCTTTACCACTGTCCAGAGGTTTTTAATCACCTGCATGAGACTATCTCTTTTCTCTTCAAGTTTTGCCTGGGGTTCTTTAAAAAAGGAAATAGTAACTAGGAACATTAATGCACAGCTTGTTGCAGAAACCAGGTAAACAAATTCAATCCCGATGGAATCTCTTACAAGATATGCCAGAAACGGACCAATTGCAGCACCCATATTTACGAGCCAGTAATAAATTGCGTAACCAAGCGACTTAGTTTCACTTGTTGTTGTTAATGCAACCGTTCCGAGAACACTCGGTTTGATAAACGATCCGCCAATTGCAGTAAAGATTAGAATGATTGAAAGAATTACAAATAGATTTGTATCTGAATACCATCCGGCAAAAGCTTGTATACCTGTAGATCCGATTAGGAAATAACCAATTGCTAGCACAAAGAAGGCAAATGAAAAAGCTTTTTTGAATCCGAATTTATCTGCAAGCGCTCCTGCAAAGATAGGAAGGAAATAAATAAGTCCGCCAAAAATTGAAGACAACTGTCCGGCCTCAACTTCGCTAAACTTTAAATGATCTCTTAAGAAAACACTTAGGATTGTGGCTTGACCATAGTAAGCCAGTCTTTCAAAAAGTTCCATCCCGTTTGCAACCCAGAATGATGTTTGAAATCCAGATTTAATCTGGGCTATTGTGCTTGCTTTTTCCATAAAAGCTCCTTTCACAAATTTTGATGCGCAGTTTAGGTAAGCATAAAAAGTATGACAATAAATTCCTTCGAAATAGTTTTGCCAAACATATTAAATGATTTCCACTGAGACAACCTATTCTTAATACTTTATTAATAAACAGAAAAAAATTACATATACGGTTTTGAAAGCGTAGATTTTATTATTTAATTTCAAAGCATTGCATAAAACAAATACTGATTACAAATCCAATGAAATTATTTTTATACTTGGTTTTTATTTTAGTTTCATCAATAAATATTTTTATTAAAGCACAACCCTCAATTCGTTATGAAGATAAGATAAGAATTGGTGAGGCTTATAGAATTGCAGAATTATATGGTAATAAAATTTGGGGAAACTGGCATAAAGCTCCTTTTGCAATGCTTTTGGTTTACGGGGATAATGAATTTTTAATAAATCATCCTTTTCCCTCAGATGATTTTAAATTAATTGGATTTGATTCACTTTTAAACACCAAAGTCTATTATCGTAAAAGAGTTTTTAATGCAAATTTGCTTGCTACTTTTCCTGCAGTAAATGGTTTATCAACCATAGTTGTGGGAACTCCTGAAAATACAGGCAAATCTTCTGTGGAATGGATAATTACAATTTTGCATGAACATTTTCATCAACTGCAATATTCTCAGCCAGATTATTACTCAAGTGTAAATACACTTGATCTTGCTGGTGAAGATAGTTCGGGTATGTGGATGCTTAATTATCCTTTCCCTTACGAGGATGAGAAAGTAAACAACCAATACAAAAAATTGACAGAAACTTTATTAAAAGTAGTTATTCCTTTTCCACCAGATAGCAGACTATTCAGTAGAGATTTAATTTCTTACCTGAACGAAAGAAATATTTTTAAGAATTTGCTTAATGAAAAAGATTATAAATACTTTTCATTCCAGCTTTGGCAGGAAGGTATTGCAAGATATACAGAATATAAAATTGCCGATATGATCTCTCATTACGATCCTTCTGAAGAATTAACTGCTTTAATAGATTATAAACCTTTTTATGAAGTAGCTGATGAATTAAGAGAAAATATTTTTAACCAACTTAAAGAATATCAATTGAAAGACAACAAAAGGATCTGTTTTTATTCATATGGTGCTGCGGAGGGATTACTTCTTGACCGCGTTAATAAAAACTGGAAAGAACAGTATCATAAGGAAAAATTTTTCTTAGAAAAATATTACCCGGACTAAAATGTTATCTGAATCAGTAGAAGTTGTAATAAGGTTTATAACAGCAATTAACAATCGTAATTTCAATTTACTATCCGATATGATTTCGGAAGATCACAAATTTACAGACAGTCTTGGAAATATTTTCAGAGGAAGGGATGTAATGACAACTGGCTGGAAAAATTATCTTCATCTTTTTCCTGATTATAAAATTGAAGTTGATGAAATTTATGAGAATGAAAACAAAATAATATTTACAGGCAAAGCAAGTGGGACCTACTCTTCACAAGGAGAATTATCAAAAGAGAATCATTGGGAAATAAATGCTGCATGGAAAGCTTTAGTTCTAAATGGAAAAATAAAAGAATGGCAGGTTTTCGGAGATAATAAGCCCGTTTATGAAATCATTGAAAGAAACAAAAAATGAAGACATCTAAATTCAAATTTTATCCTTTAACTCCCGATAGGTGGAAAGATTTTGAAAAGCTGTTTGGCGAAAGGGGAGCGTGTGGTGGATGCTGGTGTATGAGCTGGCTTCTTACAAAAAAAGAATTTGATGCAAATAAAGGGGAAGGGAACAAAAAGAAGATGAAAAAGCTCGTTGATAAAAAAACAGAACCCGGAATAATAGCCTATCTCAATAATGAACCAATCGGCTGGTGTGCAATAGCTCCACGGAAAAATTATATTCGACTGGAAAATTCTACGGTGCTAAAAAGAATTGATGATAAACCTGTTTGGTCTATTCCATGTTTCTTTATTAAAAAAGAATTCAGAAGGAAGGGTGTTTCGACCCAATTATTAAAAAGCGCAATTGAGTATTGCCGGAAAAAAGGTGTTGAAATATTAGAGGGATACCCTGCAGAACCTTATTCAGATAATGTTCCCGCTGCCTTTGCCTGGACGGGATTTCCTTCTGCATTTACCAAAGCAGGATTTGTTGAAGTTGAAAGAAGAAGCAGGACAAGACCGATAATGAGATACCATATTTAATTTCGAAAAATTATAAATATATATTTGCTGCTGCTTAACTATTTGAATTTAAATTTTTCTCGCTTAGATTTGCCAACGAATATTCCAATTCCTCTGCACGATAAATAGAACGGCATTTAGGCCCTGCCGGCAGGCAGGGAAGAAATAAAAAAACCCTTACCTCCGGAGGTTTTTTATGTTCAAAGATCTCTTTGTTGCTTCAGATGAAGAAGTAAAAATAAGAATTGCCAGATCTGCTTCGCCAACTTTAAAACCAAGATTTGATTCGATTGATCTTCTTCGCGGGTTGGTAATGGTTCTAATGGCTCTCGACCATGTAAGAGATTATTTTACAAATGTTCAATTCAATCCTCTCGATCTTTCACAAACAACAGTTCAATTATTTCTTACAAGATGGGTAACTCACTTTTGTGCCCCTGTTTTTGTTTTTCTTGCCGGCACCGGGGCTTTCCTTTCAATGGGCAGGGGAAAATCAAAACATGATGTTGCCAAATTTCTTTTATCTAGGGGCTTATGGCTTGTTTTTTTAGAGTTTACCCTTGTTAGAATCGGATGGACATTTAGTCTTGTAGATACAATACTGGTAGCACAAGTTATTTGGGTAATCGGTATGTCAATGGTATTTTTATCTTTTCTTATTTACCTGCCTTTTAAAGCACTCGCAACATTCAGTATAGTAATAATTTTAACTCATAATCTTTTTGATGGCGTAACCCCCGAACAATTCGGATCATTTTCCTGGCTGTGGATAGTGCTTCATAATTTTGACCAGATTAACCTGGGAAGTGGTTATACTTTATTTATGGGTTATCCACTTATTCCATGGATTGGTGTTATGGCAGCGGGTTACTGCTTTGGTACTCTTTATAATTTAGAAACAGAAAAAAGAAAAAGGATTTTATTCTGGCTTGGAACGGGGATAATTGCGGGTTTTGTTCTTTTAAGATTATTTGATTTCTATGATGATGCTAATAAATGGACTTCGCAAAAAAATTTCATATTTACACTTCTGGATTTTATCGACACGACAAAATATCCTCCTTCACTCCTTTTCCTTTTGATGACTTTAGGACCTTCAATTCTTTTCCTTTTTTTACTTGAAAAAACAAAATTGATTACTAAATCTCAATCCTTTTTTGTAGTGTTTGGGCGAGTGCCACTATTCTATTATCTTCTGCACATACCCGTTATACATCTTTTGGCTGTTCTTGTTGCCAATGCAACAGGAGTAAATCCCGGGTTTATGTTTGGCAGCTATCCATTCTTCTGGGAAACTGATTGGGGCTACTCACTTTTTATAATTTATCTTGTTTGGTTGGTTGTAGTAATTGGTCTTTATCCTCTTTGTCATTTATATAATAATTTTAAGCGGAAAAGGAAGTCTAAATTGCTGAGTTATCTATAGGTTGAGTAAATCTCCAAATAGCAAATTACAAATAACAAATAATTTTCAATTTTAAAATATCAACACATCAAACTTTTGGGATGAAGTGTTTGTAATTTTGTTTTTGCTAATTGATGTTTATTGAGTTTTGGGGATTTGCAAACTGGAATTTTCGTAGCATTTATATTTCAATCCTGTTTCGATGTGAAGATATTTCTGACTAAGAACCAGAAGAGCTTTATCTTCTCCTTCTTCCCATACCCACAAACTTTGGCAGAGTTTCATCATCAAAATCTATAAAAAGATCATCATTAGATTGTGCAGAGGTAATTTTTTTTGAACTTCTTCTGTAATTATCTATTGCTGTATTAATTGCATACTTGATGCTGTAATATTCATTTTCAAACGATTCTATTGTTCCGGCATATTTCCCATCCGCAAATTTTTTGGATGATTCAATAAATCTTTGGCTTCTTTCGGTCAGGTCCGATGAAATACTTTTTGCTTTACTAATTAACTGGTTTTTAATCTCTTCGGCTTTTTTTTGAAGATTTGCAAAATCATTTTTTAATTCTTTTCTTGTAAAAAGAATAGAAACAACACTTCCTGCGGCAAAGCCTGTTAAAAATTCAATCCAGCCGAATTTTTTAGCTGAAGCCATTTACTTTCTCCTCAAAAAAATTTAATGAAATATTTTGTGTGTGTTATATAATATTTTATTAAGTTTTAATCAATATTACTGTTATTCTATTTAAACTATTACTCTCTTAGAGGCATCTCAATTAATGACAGACTTTAAAAAAAATGGTATACCCAATAACAAATAGAGATCACAGTTTGGATAATGATGGCGATGCCCTATTAATCGAACAGGCAAAAGAGGGTGATACGAATGCATTTGAGAAACTTTACAGGATAAATGTATCCAGGGTTTACGCAATCTGTCTTAGAATTTCTTCAGATAAAACAAGAGCGGAAGAATTAACGCAGGATGTCTTTGTTAAAGTGTGGGAAAAACTAAATTCTTTTAGAGAGGAAAGTCGGTTTTCAACTTGGCTTTATAAGATTGCAGTAAACACATCGCTTATAGAATTGCGCAGCCGCAAAAGACGGTTTGCACGTTTTATAAACTTTAGTGATCTATTGAATTTTGATAAAAAAGTTTCTATATCTATGGGTACGTCTATTGATCTTGATAAAGCGGTTTCATACCTGCCGGAGAAAGCCCGGCTCGTATTTATACTGCACGATATTGAAGGATACAAGCACGATGAAATATCTGAAATATTATCTGTTACATCGGGAACAACAAAAGCTCAATTGCACAGAGCACGAAGGCTTCTGAGGGAGGCAATGGAAAAATGAAATGCAAAGAAATTAAATATTACCTGAATGATTATGCGGATGGTCACCTCATCAATGAGATGAGAGAAGAATCAAAAATCATCTTGATCTGTGCACTGATTGTAAAAGTTATTACAATGATATTATATCAATCATCAGCGAAGCACAATCTCTTCCAAAAGAGATCTCCCCATCAAAAGATCTCTGGGAAGGAATAAACGAAAGGATCTTGGGTAAAAAAAACCCGGCGAAAATTTTTATAATTCATTCTGAAGAAAATTCACTTTATGAATCCGGCCGCAGCAGAACTTTATTTTTTAAAGACGCCAGAAAAAAAAGAGGCGGTTTATTCGTTATTGGATCGGCGGCGGCAGCTGTATTACTTGGAATAGTAATTGGAGTATATTTTTTCTTTCAATCTTCAACTGCTTATTGGACGGTTGAAAAATTAGCGGGAACGCCTATTGTCGGTTCTGAAGAATTAACTGAAAGTGGAATGCTGAAAGTGGGTGACTGGCTTGAGACTGATGAAAAATCCCGCGCAAGATTAAAAGTTGGGATTATCGGTGAAGTTGATGTTCAGCCAAAAAGCAGGTTAAAGCTTGTTGAAACAACTCCAACCGAGCATAGAATCTCTTTAGAAAGAGGAAAGATAAATGCAGCTATCTGGGCACCTCCAAGACTCTTCTTTGTCGAAACTCCTTCGGCAACTGCAATTGATCTTGGCTGCATGTACACACTTGAGGTTGCAGAAGATGGCTCGGGGATTCTTAAAGTAACTGCTGGCTGGGTTGCTTTACAATCTGGTGATGTTGAATCTTTAATTCCGGCTGATGCGGTGTGCAAGACAAAAAAATCTTATGGCCCCGGCACTCCATATTTTGAAGATGCAAGCAAAGAATTCAAAGCTGCTCTCTATGAATTTGATTTTAGCAAAGAAAAAAAGGAAGCACTATCTGTTATTCTTAAAGAATCGAGAAAGGAAGACGCAATTAGCTTGTGGCATATTCTTTCCAAAGTACAAAATAAAGAAAGAGAAAGAACATACATCAGGTTAACTGAATTAGTTGAAATACTTGAAGGGATTACATTTGAAGGAATCATGAATGGCAACCAGGAGATGATGGATGTTTTGTGGGAATCTCTCGGTTATGGAAGCAGATCACTCTGGAATTATTTATAAATTTTTATAAATACCTTAAAGAATCCGATTACAAAAAGGAAGTGGGTATGGGGACCTTCTCACAAATCCAAAAACTTGAGGAGGGGAAAGATGGGGTGCTGAGATGCCGAATGGATATAAAACTGGAACGGTAAGGCTGAAGCAAAAATTCCTATTCCATTTAAGAATTAATCGAAAAAAAACCCGATCCTCAATTAGAGAATCGGGTTTTATATTTTAAATAAGTCTCTATCTTACTTCAGCAGCAGCATCTTCTTAGAAACTTTATAATCACCGGCTTTGATTGAGTAAATATAAGTTCCACTTGCAACCTGTTGACCAAAATCATTTTTTCCATTCCAGGTAACTTCATAAGTTCCTGCATTCTGGAAATTATTTACAAGCTCAGTTACTTTTTGTCCGTTTATATCACAAATAATTATAGAAACATTCCTTCCTTCGGGAAGCGCATATCTGAATCTTGTATTTGGATTGAATGGATTGGGATAATTCTGACTTACTTCAAAATTGTCCGGAATTCTGCTGTCTATCTCTGAAACAGAAGTTAAAGTTTGTATAGTAGCCCGCATAAAATATGTTTCATTCCAGGAACTCCATGAGCCTCCAACCTTATCCCATGCTCTTCCATTATCTTCAGGATCATATCCATAAGTCGGCTGGTTTATTCCATCGAAAATAAGACCCACATAAAAATCTCCGTTAACAATTATATTATGTGGAGAAAGGTCTGTTACATCCCATCCGGGAACTGAGGAAGCAACTTTTGGAAGAAGGGTTACATAATCTGAACCCGGAGTACCGCCGTTATCTTGAAGAACAATTGGAGTATAACTTGCAATACCGGAAGCAACAGAATAAATATAAATACTCATATCAATTAGCTGAGCACCATTTACAGTCGGAGTAATTCTGTTTGCGGATCCATTTCCAGCAGTACTAAAATAATATCCACTTGTAGGTGTTCCATCATCATAAAAGAGGTAATAAGTTTGACCCCCGCCGCCGCCAACAGTTGTTGAGTACATGCTTCTTCCGTGTGTAGCCGCAAAAAGCTTATTGTCTGAAGCTCTGTAATCAAGATCAGATACAGCTACATTTGCCATTCCGTTTATCTCTTGTACCCAACTACCTCCATCATTTGCAGTTACAAAAACACCAAGATCAGTTCCAACAAATAAATTATTATTATCGGCTGGATTTACTACAACACAGTTAACGGGAATATTTGGGAGATTGCTTGAAATATTACTCCAGCCCTGACCGTAATCACTTGTTTTGTAAACTTTGTCCCCGCTTAAATAACCTGAAAAAGTTGCATACGCTGTGGCGGGATTATTTGGATCGGTTGCAATGCGTGTGCAATATGCGTTTGGTAAACCTGAATTTCTTAAATTCCAATTTGCGCCCCCATCTGTAGTAACTTGGACTCTTCCATTACTGCATCCTGCATAAATTACATTTGAATTGCCTTTAGCCACAATTACTGTAGAAATTTTTGCGCCGCTGGAACCGGCACCGTCACCTGTAAGATCACTACTTATTGAACTCCAGTTTGAAGCCCCATCAGAAGTTCTCCAAACTCTGTAAGTTCCAGCAACAATTGTGTTTGAATTATTCGGATCCATTGAAAACGGAGAAATGAATAGGGTCCGGTCGGTGGTTCCATCAAATAAATTAGGACCGGCAGGAATACCGTTCATTGCTTTAAAGTAAGATGCGCCGCCATCAGTGCTTTTAAAAAAACAAAGATTAACATATTCCATATAAATATTCTGGGGGTTATTAAAATCTATTTCGGTAGCTCCGCCATCGCCTCCAAGAATCTCACTCCAATTTGCTGAACCGCTTGTGCCTAATGTACCATTATCCTGAGTTCCTCCATAAAAATTATTTCCCGAAGGAGCAACAGCACCATAATAAAACTGAGTTATAGAAAGATTATTGTTACAAGCTGTCCACAGTTCACCTTTATTTAAAGATTTATAAACTCCTCCATCATTTCCAAGATACATAATGTTTGTGTTTGATGGAGCAAAAGCAATTGCATGCTCGTCTGCATGTACATATTGGGGTGCACCTGCTTGCTGATACCAGTTTGTTTTTTGAGTCCATGTATCTCCGCCATTAGTAGATTTCCAGAAATCAATTCCGCCGGCATAAATAACAGAAGCATTATCGGGATCTATGGCTACGATATTATCGTACCATCCCTGTGTGCCGGCATAATTACTTGCACCTGAGTAACTTGGACCGGGAACAGTTTTAGAAAACCAATTATTCCCGCTGTTGGTTGAATAAGCTATAATCCCAACACCATTAGTATTCAGGTCCATAAAAGAAGCATAAACCAAAGTAGAGTTTGAAGTGGAGGTTGCTAATTCAATTCTTCCATGATCTGTTTGGTTGAAGTTGAATTCAAATGAGGTCCCGCCATTAGTGCTTCTCCAGATTTCACCCTGGTTGAAAATACCGAAGGCGGTATAAATTGTTGAAGGTGAAGTATATGAGATTTCAATATCAGTGCAGTGAACATCCTGACCACTACCGCCAACCAGCTGAGTAAAACTCGCTCCGCCATCAGTTGATTTATATAAACCCTTTCTGGTAGCAGCATAAATAATATTTGTTGAATTATCAATAACAAGTTTATTTACATAATAAAATTCCGAATTATTTGTTGAGGACAACCTGTTCCATGTTGCCCCGGCATCTGTTGTTTTAAAGATTCCTTCTCCTCTAAGTGCATCGCCGTTAAAAAATCCTTCGCCGGTTCCTGCATAAATAATATTTGGGTTTGTCGGATCAATTGCTAATGCACAGACAGCCAAATTTTCCATGTCATCTTTAAGTGCTGTCCAAGACAAACCTCCATCTACAGTTTTCCAAACACCACCTCCGACTGAACCGATATAAACTGTATTTGGATCGGTGGGATGAACAGCAATCGAACGAATTCTTCCACCGATGTTGCCGGGACCTAATTGCGTCCAGTTTAATGCGGCGGTAGTTTTTTCATATATACCAGAAATATTATACTGCGAAATATGCTGCATAGCTTCTTCTTTCCAGTTTTCCGGTATATAACCAATTGGATAGGCTCTCTGTTCATAATACCATTTCATTGCTTCATCGGGATTTCCGTAGTTTGGTTTCTTATGTTTTTTCTGTTCAATTCTCCATTCCTGAAAGTCTTTTGAAGTTAAGACTTGTGGTGAATGATCCCGAAAAGAATAAAATGCAAAAACAAAAACAATTATGGCTGTAACAAATAATAGCAGTGATTTTCTTTTCATATTATTCCTCTTGTTAATTTATTTTGATTTGACATAAAAAAGATTTTTTACACTTTTCATTCCATGAAAATTAAAGATGCGATCCTTTCTGAAGGATAGGCGGGTTTACAAGATATCCTTATCTTGGGTAACTTTTATAAAACTTCCTGAATATACCATCCTTTCAGTTTCTCAAAGAATATAATCGCTTTAAATTTGTCTCCTTTTTGTAGCTTAGATAATTTTGAAAGACTCATATTTTTTTTTGAATCTTTTATAACATTTTTTCTTTCATCAAGCTGAAAGTTCGGGATTAAATTATAAACACTTCCGTTAACCGCCATACTTGGATATGCGGGGTTTTCTTCAACTTCCATTACTTTTACTTTTATGATGAAATTATATTCATCATTTACATAAATATCTTCTACTTCAGCAAGTGTTGTGGATTGATTGATTTGTATCTGTGGTTCGGAGTTAAGAGTATTATTCTTCCCGGTGCTCTGTTCTGTACTGGTGCAAGAAACAAGTACAAATGAAAATACTATGGCAAATAAAATGATATAAGATTTCACGTATATATAAGATAATTGGAATATTGAGTGTTAAATTTAATCTAAATAATTTTGATTTCAATAGGAAATAAATTTTTTTTTGAGAATTGTGAGCAATTACACTCGATTGCGATTCAAAATATTCAGAAGTTTAAAAGAACAAGTTTTGTTCAAAGCAGCAAAAATTCTTAATTTCGCATTGCACCCTTAGCTCAGTTGGTAGAGCATCTGACTCTTAATCAGCAGGTCGCGGGTTCGAGTCCCGCAGGGTGCACTGAAATAAGTTCAGGTGTAAGATCAAGGTTCAAGTTCATAAAAAATCTTAAATCTTCTTCTTGAACTTGACCTTTTCATAGCTTAAATTCTCACTCAAATATTCCCCTTCACCGGCAGAACATTAATTAAATATTTAGAGATGTACTATGGAATCAAAAGTAAAACAAGGTTACTTGCTTTTGGCTGATTTATCAGGGTTTACTCAGTTTATGGCAAGTGCAGAGCTCGAACACGCACAGGAGATAATAACCGAACTGATTGATACGGTTTGCAAAAGCCTGAAACCCGTTTTTAAGATCGCAGAAATTGAAGGCGATGCAATCTTTGCTTATACTACTGAGGATCAGTTTTCACGCGGAGAAACATTACTGGAATTGATTGAACTCACTTATTATAATTTCACCTTCCGTAAGAATATTATGCAGGAAAAATCCACTTGCGGTTGCAATGCCTGCAGTTCAATAAGAAATGTTGATTTAAAGTTCATAAACCATTTTGGCAGCTTTGCACTGCAAAACTATTCGGGCAATATAAAACCTCTTGGTTCTGATGTTAACCTGGCACATCGCTTATTAAAAAATAACGTTAAAGAAAAATCCAATATTATGCGTTATGCACTTTTTTCTGAAAGCTGCTTCAGGAAAATAGAACTGTCGGCTGAGATTTTTATTCCAATGACAGAATACTATGAGCACTTTGGTGATATCAGCACTTATGTAACAGATTTATCGGATAGCTTCAAAAAAATATCTGAAACAAAACGAAATGTAGTTAAAGAAGAAGATGCTGACTTTATAGCTGAGCATCAGTTCGAAATACCGCCGGCAGTTTTATGGGAATGGCTTATTGATGCGGGGAAAAGAGAGTTGTGGATGGAAGGATACGAATGGAAAAAAGGGAACAGACCAACGGGAAGAACAAGTGCAGGTGCTACAAACCATTGTATTCATGGTAAAGAATCTCATCTTGAGGTTATTCTCGATTGGAAACCTTTTGAGTACTACACTTATGAATCAGGCAGTAAACCTTTTTTTATTATTTCCACATTAAAACTGAACGAAAATGACAATGGGACCAAACTTTATGAAATCATCAAGCTCAAAAACAAACTCCCAAAATTTCTAAAGAGACTAATAGTGAAATTTGTATCACTCAAAATTATGAAAGTATATGAAGGGTATAAGAAAATAGAAGAACTCTCTAAGAACCAGATAAAGTTGGAAGAGCAGGTGCAAGTGTAAGAATTTAATTTATCATCTCAAGATTCTGATTAAAGTATTTATTAAAAACGATCCTGAAGGTATTAATCGTTTTTAAAGAATCATCAAGCAGTGAATAATCCTTATCGGGGAAATAAAAACAATTTAACACCGAGCATTCAATTTCCTTTTTATCATTCCCTCCGTATGATCTGAATCCATGATCACTCTGCACAATTATTATAGGCGGCTGCTTTGCAGAATTAAATATACCTCTTATGGTTTGCATTAAGAGTTTGTTGGTATATTTTAATTGTTCAAGATATTTATGCTTATTTTTCCCGTCATTGAAATAGTTCAAGTCCATTCTGTTACCTTCGGCATCAAAATAATATGGCGGATGAGGCATCATTATATGTGCATAAATAAATTTTGGTTTTTTATCAGAGGTATTTTGAGAGTTTTTTAGCTTGTTAAATATTTCATAATTAATCTCAGCCATATCGGCAAACCTCTCATTCCAGATTTCATATAAATGACCATACAATGTCCGGGCTTGATAAATATTTCCTCTTCTAAGAAAATATATATCCTGGTAAAACTTATTTTTATCCAGCATTTCCCAAAAGGAAAAATTAATAAAATCATATCCCGATTTATAGAAAAACTTAACAACAGGGTTTTGTTTGATGAAATTTGCCAGGATCAGGAAGCTGCTTTTGTCATAGAGATCAGTAGTATCAAAAACAAGTTCGGTCATATTAAACGTAGAAGCTATTGAATAGTTTGTAACATTATAAACGCTCCTTCCATTTTGTGCGAAGAAAAAATTGTTTTCACTCAGGAATTTTTTTAGCTCGCTATTATCAAACTTCCAGAGCTTCTGCAAACCGCTGAAACCGGTATAGCCATCAAGTAAAATAAAATATACATCCGGTTTATTTGCAGTATTGCCGGGAACCATTTTTAATTCCACCTTTTCCTTTAATTCTATTTTGGATGTTTTCGAAAAACTGCAGCCAATAATTTCAATTGTTAAAAATATTACCGTCAAAAGATTTAAGTAAGAATTCAAACCAGACAAAGAACGTTTTGTTCTCCGCAGCCATTTGACCAAAACAACCGAAACAATAATCCCAAATAAAATGACAATTAGTAATTCGCCAATAAAATTTAGCATTTCTGAAATGCCGGAGTAAATAGTAAGTTCAACAATATCTCTGAAAAACAGAGTTATAAGTAAAATGTAACTTAGAAGTAAAGCGGCTTTGATTCGTTCTGTAATAAATCTCCTTATAATAAAAAATACAGCAAAGCTTAACGCGAAAATGATAAGAAGTGTAATTGCAGGATCTAAAAATCCTGTTGATAAACCAGCTTTAATTTTTTGTGAGCTTGTATTAATTATAAAAAGAAGAATAATGTTAAGCGGATGAAGGATTAATTCCTGCCTGCCGGCAGGCAAGGCTTTACTAAATATTTGATTTCTGTCAGACATAAAATAAAAACTTAAGGAATAAAGGTATATGGTATAAAGGTTATGACTAATCTCTATACTATTGTATCTCTTTCATTCTTCTGCATCAGGTAGATTACTCTGTTTGTATTGGCGATACTTTTCTTATCAATCAAAGAAAAATATTTACGGAACTCCTTTTCGAAATATTCGACATGATAATTATCAAAAATATCTTTTCTTTGTAGTAATAGTTTTTTTACCATTGGATCATCCTTGGGTATGAATTCAATTATAAGCCACTTACAAATTTTATTTAAAAATTCTGCTGCAAAACCGATGGGAATATTGTTCGATATGCAAAGATGATGAATTATCGCCAGGGCTAAAACCAAATCATTATTTGAACTTTGACTATCGCCAGACAGGCGTTCAATAAGAGACTTCCTTTCAGAATTTGCCCATCCAATTGGGGGCGATGGATTATTTAAATCAACAACTAATGGAATTAAGTTTTGAACTTTATTCATTTTTATGAAGTCATAACATTTCTCTATACAGTTATGGTCGCTGTCAAATGCTATTACAACATCACTACCGGCAGCGGCTATTTTACTAAACTCGCCATCATTTGCACCTACATCCCAAACTCTTTTAGGATTTACCTTATGAAGATAACTTTTTACTACCTCTTTTTTCTCAGTTAAGTAGGTTTTGCTGTGATGTTGAGTGGAATAATAATCGCTCCAGTTTGTTTTGCTGCTTTTTATCCTCAAACCACTAATGATCTTTTCAAGACTTTCAGCTAAACGAAGCTGTGAATTTTTATTAATCCATTTTTTATTAACAGATACGGGTTTGTCTTTATTGCTGTACTTAAGCTGAAAGTAATTGTGCAGATAAATATGAATGAAAATCCAGGGATTAAAAAATGCTCTCTTCCTTAAAATATTTTTAGCTATATCCAAAGGTATTCCGTCAATAAAATTCTTCAACATAAGGTTAAGATGAACATCGCATAAAGCAGATAAAGCTAAGGGTGCTAAAAAGTTTTTACAGAATTGATTGTATGCTATCCAGGGTTCATTATCTTTATAAATCTCAAATGAAAGTGTATCAATCAAAACAGGTTTACCACGATAAAACTGAATATTATATGCGCTGCTGTCTTTCAGTGTCATTCCGTATTTTAAAGCAATTTTCTGAATCATGAGAGTTGCGAGTGCTGCATCTTTTAATAGAGAGAAACACCATTCGTATGGATAGGATACAAAATCAATTTTTTGCGGTTTGATTATTTTGAAAATACCATTTGATTCTTTTAGTTCATTTTCGCTATGTGAGATAAGAAGATTTTCTTTAACTAAGTACTCATACAATCCACTTTTCATCAAGTGTTCATAATTTTCCTTGTATGCATATGTTATCGCACGGAAGATTTCTCCGTTTTCATAAAAAACAAAACCATTATTGTCACGGAAGGAGCTTCTTTCAATCGTTCTCATTTTTCTTTCTGAAGTAATATCCTGAAAATAGTCTTGATAAGAACGATCTTACTTTTGAAAAGAAAAACAGTATTGCCGTAATGAATGCAATGATAATCTGAAAAATTAAACTGCCTATGCCTGGATCTATATAAAGAAGCATAAGGATACCCTTTTATTAAATAATTGTTAACTAATTCCAAAATAAACAGTTGATGATGAATTATCAATTAAAAGGATTGTAAAAAAAGAATTATTTGCATGCAGGATAATGAAAAATATGATTGAGCTACTGAGAAGTCAGATAACGGCAAGAGCAAGTTCAAGTTCAAGTTTAAGAGCAAAAAGTTAATTTTTTCATAATCCTGAACTTGCACATGCACTTGAATTCAGTTGCCTTCTTTAATCATTTCAATGCTTCCCATTTCAGGAATTTTAATAGAGTACGTTTTATTATTAACATTTTTTAAGGCAATATCTCGTAACCACGGATTATAAAGTTTTAATATTTTATAATTAATTCCTTTTTCTAATGCAAAGTCTGCAAGATTTACAATTGAACCGGATACTTCAATTTCTTTAGTTGGGAGCTCATTGTAAAGATCATCTTCTTTTATATCAAAGCCATATTTCTCTGGATTATTCATTATCTCCTTCAATGCAATTATCCTTGCAACATATCGTGATGTTTCTTCATTAAGGACGAGATTGTAATAGTTGTTTGTCTTCTGTCTCTCAAGCTGTTTTGTAACTCCCGGTATTCCCATATTATATGATGCAGCAGCAACTGTCCAGCTTCCAAATAAAATATATGCTTCATTCAGGTAAAGACATGCAGCTTCAGTTGATTTTTCAACATGATATCTTTCATCAACTTCATCGTTCACTTCGAGTCCATATTTCAATGCTGAGCCTTCGATAAACTGCCAGAAACCAACAGCATCTGCCGGAGAAATTGCATTTGAAATTCCACTTTCAGCAACCATTAGATATTTAAAGTCATCCGGTATACCATTCTTCTCAAGAATCGGCTCTATAACCGGAAACCACCTGTTAGCTCTTTTAATTGAAAGAATTGTTGCCGAGTGATAATATGTGTTTATAATTAATTCGCGGTCCATTCTTTCATATACTTCAAAATTTTCTAATGGAACGCGTTCACCACTGAAATCAAGTTCAGCGGGAACTTCGGGGGAAATTATTCTGTACCCTTGCGGGAAATCAGTTTGTTCATCTTTTGATTTATAAACTGCTGATCCTAAAAAAAATAAAAGTATGGCTGCACTTAAAAATCCAGCGACAAAATAAGCTCTGTTCTTTTTCATAATTACTAACTCTCCTAATATTTTTTATGAAGTTTAATAAAATTAATTTCAAAATAAATGAGAAAAGAATTTCATACAAATTATTTGCATCGCTTTAAACTAATTATTTATTTTCATTTGGATTTCACTTATAGCTATGAATATAGAATCATTAAGAGAATATTGCCTTAAAAAACCAGAAGTAACAGAAAGCTTTCCATTTGGGGAAGATACTCTTGTTTTTAAAGTTGCAGGAAAAATTTTTCTCCTTGCAGGATTGGATGAAATCCCTTTAAATATTAATCTCAAATGCGATCCTGAAAAAGCAATTGAATTAAGAGAAATGTACGATTCTGTTCTTCCTGGATACCATATGAATAAAAACCATTGGAATACAGTTATACTTGATGGAAACATCCCACGTAGAGAACTAATGGAATGGATTGATGATTCATACCTTCTTGTTGTAAACAGTTTAACGAAAGCTGATAAAGAGAGAATAAAAAGATTATTGAAATCGTAAACAGTTATTTTTTATACATTTGTGAATATCTGACCACTACAATATATAATTTATAACCGGAATTGTTTATTTTAACAAGTGATTTTAGAAATGCTTTCATCTTCAAGAGATGTTATGAAGAGATTATTAATCGTATTAATTCCTGCTCTTTTATTTACATCCTGCAGAACCAATCCTCCCATTACTCCCGAAAACAGAATTAGCGGGAAAATTTTTCTTAAAGTGAATTTTAATTTTGTACCGCAAAGCAGAATTATTAATAAAGTTGTTCTGCTTGAAGACTTTGCAAATGTAAGCTGCCAGCCATGTGTCGGATCAAATCTTTTCATTAAATCACTGACCCGTGAAGTTTATGGACCCGAAAAGCTTGTTGCAGTTAAATATCATACTTTTTTCCCGGGACCCAATGATCCATTATATACTGCAAATAAACCTTTGTACGACTCAAAAATTTCATTTTATAATGTTTTTTTTGCACCAACTACAATTATTGATGGATTAGAAAGACCCGATACTTCTGCGCTCGGACAAAAAATTGATACGAGATTAACTACTGCACCACCTTTTGAGATTATTGTAACCGATACTTTTATTTCGGGAAGCTATTATATTGATGTTCGGGTGAACTCACTTAGCACAATTGACTTAACTAATTTAATGCTTGAAGCAGCGGTAATAGAAGAAGAGATTGAATTTGATAATGCCCCCGGCAGTAATGGAGAAACCAAGTTTTATGATGTGGCGAGAAAAATATTACCCCAAATAGATGGTTTATCATTGGCAGATGTTCAGCAATCTGGTTCAAACATTATGGATATTGAAGATGATTTATTAGAAAGCTGGCAGACTAATAAATTAAACGTTGTTGTCTTTATTCAGAATAAATTATCGAAAGAAGTTTTACAGGCAGGAACTGTTTTAAAGTAATGGAGAATAAATGAAGCTGCTCATAACCGTTTTAATCATCATCGTATCATTAAACATTAATGCTCAAAGAAAAGCTCCTAACTTTAAATTAGAAAATCTTGATGGAAAATTTGTTGAACTGAAAAATTTTACCGGCAAAGGTCCTTTACTAATAAGCTTTTGGGCTACCTGGTGCAAACCCTGTGTGGAAGAATTAGAAGAGTATAAAAAACTTTACTCGGATTATAAAGGGAACGGCTTTAACATAATTGCCATCTCTACAGATGATGAGAAAACTGTTGCAAAAGTTAAGCCCTTCGTAAAATCAAAAGATTATAATTTTACTATCCTGCTCGATACGAATTCGGAAGTTGCTAGAAAATATTATGTGCAGAATGTTCCTTATACATTTCTATTAGATGAAAAGGGAAATATAGTTTATTCACACCTTGGATATAAAAAGGGAGACGAATTGCAGGTAAAAAAGAAGGTTGAAACGCTGCTCACTTCAGCATCTGACAAAACTTCTGATTAAAGTATGCACATCAAATTTTTCTTCTTCTTACTGTTAAACTGTTTTACATCATTACTCTATGCACAGGATAATTTCTTTCCGCAGCTTCCCGATGGTCTTGGTTTATCAAATCAACTCGAGTACTCTTACGACTATGAATTAAAACGGGAAATATTTGAAAATTGGTTTAACCTTGATTACAGGTACAATATTTTTTCTGCAGGAATCCGTTTCGATATTTTCCAGCCGAATGATCCAAATCCTGCAATCAGCAGGGGGAAAGTGATATATGCCGATATTGCTTTCAAATACATTGAAGCAGAAATCGGGGATGTGGAAGAGGGGATGAAAGTAACTGCTGGAAATTTTTATTCTTTATTCGGAAGAGGATTGATCTTAAAAAGTTATGAGAACAGGAACATAAGGATTGATAATAATCTTTTAGGTGTTAAGATTGAAGGTTATTATGCAGGTTTAAAACTCATTGCTCTTACAGGAATGGCTGAAAATTTTTATGCTGAAAGAAAAGATATTTTGCATGCTGTGGATCTTGAATACAAAATAGTGAATGATTTAAAAATCAGTGGCTCTTTTGCATCAAATGATCCTGAAGAAGATGTGGCAAGAACAATGATTGGTTCAATTAGAATTCAACCTAGTATCTGGAATTTTGATTTCTATGGTGAATACGGATTAAAAAGGAATAATGATGTTAAAAAGGAGAAATTCAAAAATGCAGCAAATAATATTGGCGAAGCTTACTATTCAGCAGCAAATTTTTATTATGGTGCACTATCTTTAGTCGGTGAGTACAAATATTACGATAACTTTATTTTTGGCTCATATGATGGTACAATTATTTACAATAATCCCCCTGCAATTAGAAAAGAATATACTTATGCTCTACTTAATCGTCATCCTTCTCCATTAAATCAGAATAATGAAAAAGGTTTCCAGGTAGAAGCTAATTACTCATTCGCCAGTGAAACTTTCTTAACTGTTAGTTATGGTGAAACAAAAACTCTTGGCTCCGATTCTTATTATCAAAAAGTTCTCGGTGTAAATCAACCGGTAAGGTTACAGCTTAAAGAATCTTTTATACAATTAAATCATACCTGGAATGAAAATATTAAAACTATTGCTGCTTTTGGATATAGTGAAGAGCGCGATGCAAATACAAAAAATATAACTCCCATTCTTGAAAATTATTTTTACATAGATGAGATAAATACAATCAAACTGATAATTGAACATCAACATACGACTGACAAAACTACAACTGAAAAATATTATACTGATGTTGCAACTTTGGAATATTTGCGTTCCCCATTGCTAAGCATCTCGGTTGTTTCAGAAATGCAGACAAAAGAACCTGACCCAGGAAAAACAATCCGTCGTTTTTGGAATTTTATTCAATTTGGTTATACGCTTGGTGAGCATACAAACCTGATCTTGCTTATCGGAACAAGGCAAGCAGGAAATATCTGCATTGGAGGTGTCTGCAGATATGAGCCGGAATTCAGCGGCATTGAAATTAAAATGTTTACAAGGTTTTAAGATTCCTCACCTTATAGCCGTTAAAAATCCTATCTAACCGTTAGTAAAACAATTCATTAATTCCTCTGTTATTTTATTATTTTTACTGAGAATTTAAAATTATGAATAGAGGTTTAACAATGAAATTATTATTAGCATTTTCATTTTTGCTTGTCGTTTTTTTAACTCCCGATTTATTAGCACAACCCAAAGGTGAAGTTCCCTTGATTCCAATGAAAGATTTTTTTAAAAATCCAGAGAAGAGAAGCTATTCAATTTCTCCGGATGGTGAATATCTCTCATGGATGCAGCCCTGGGAAACAAGAATGAATGTTTTTGTTCAAAAGATTGGTGAGGATGAGGTTATACAGGTAACCTTTGCAACAGAAAGAGATATTGCCGGCTATTTCTGGAAAGGAAACGACAGGATAATTTATGTGCAGGATACAAAAGGTGATGAGAACTTCCGTTTGTATGCTGTAGACAAGGATGGTAAAAATCAAAAAGATCTAACCCCTTTTGAAAAAGTTAGAGCGGGTGTTGTAGACGATCTCAAAGATATTCCTGATGAAATGCTTATCCAGCTAAATAAGCGGAACCCCCAGATATTTGATGTTTACAGAATAAATGTAAATACCGGCGAGATGAGTCAGATTGCTGAAAACCCGGGAAACATAACTGGTTGGATAACTGATCATAGTGGAAAATTAAGAGTGGCTCTTACTACTGATGGCGTGAATACGGGGATTCTTTACAGAAATAAAGAAGAAGATACATTCAAAGAACTAATAACCACTAACTTTAAAGAAACACTTTATCCTGTATTCTTTACTTTTGATAATAAAGATCTCTATATGATTTCCAATATTGAAAGAGATAAAACTGCTATTGTAGAATACGATATTGCTGCAAATAAAGAGAAAAAAGTTATTTATGAAAATCCTGAGTTTGATGTTTCGAACCTTATGTATTCTGAAAAAAGAAAAGTTTTAATTGGAGTTTCTTTTTTATCCTGGAAAAATGAATATGAAATATTTGATGATCAGGCAAAAGAAGTTTACAATGATCTCGAATCAAAACTAAAAGGTTACGAGTTTGCTGTAACGGGAAATAATAAGGAAGAGGATAAACTTTTAGTAAGAACCTACAGTGATAAATCTCTTGGTGCTTATTACTTCTATGATGTAAATAAAAAAGATCTGAGGAAGCTGATTGATGTTAGTCCCTGGTTAAAAGAAGAAAATATGACTGACCAGAAACCAATTACATACAAAACCCGCGATGGTTTAACAATCCACGGTTACTTAACCCTTCCGAAGGGCGTAGATGCAAAGAATTTACCTGTTGTGGTTCACCCTCATGGTGGTCCCTGGGCAAGAGACAGTTGGGGCTTCAATCCCGAACTTCAATTTCTTGCAAATCGTGGTTATGCTGTTCTCCAGATGAACTTCCGCGGTTCAACCGGGTACGGAAAAGATTTCTGGATGAAAAGTTTTAAAGAGTGGGGAAAGAAAATGCAGGATGATATCACTGATGGGGTTAACTGGTTAATTGAAGAAAAAATTGCTGACCCCGAAAGAATTGGAATATACGGCGGTTCTTATGGCGGATACGCAACATTAGCGGGAGTTACTTTTACTCCTGATCTTTACACCTGTGGAGTTGATTATGTTGGAGTGGCAAACCTATTTACATTTATGAACTCAATACCTCCTTACTGGGAACCTTACCGGGAAATGTTATATGAAATGGTTGGTCACCCCCAGAAAGATTCGCTGGATCTGTATGCTGCTTCACCAGTCTTTCATGTTGATAATATAAAAGTTCCTTTATTAATTGCACAAGGAGCTAATGATCCGCGAGTAAACAAAAACGAATCTGACCAAATGGTTGCGGCGTTACAGAAGAAAGGAATTGATGTTCCTTACATGGTAAAAGATAATGAAGGACATGGCTTCAGGAATGAAGAGAACAGGTTTGATTTTTATGGTGCAATGGAACAATTCTTCTTTAAGCATCTTGGAGGAAGAATGGCTGAAATAGAAGAGATAAAAGAATAATAGAAGTTGCTTTGTTAAATAATGAGGCTCTATTTAGAGAAGAGCCTCATTTTCATTTTCTAAAGTTTTTATTTACTTGTCATATTTCGGGGATCGTCCGCCGGGTTTAAATATGTTATTCCCCACGGTGCAACTCCGTGAAGCTGAATTTCACATTCTTCTTTGGTAAAGAA
>MHAF01000118.1 GCA_001802865.1 Ignavibacteria bacterium RBG_16_34_14 | reverse complement strand
CAAGGACAGTTCTTATTAAAAAAGGAAGTGAGATACAAACTCAAACAGGGAAGTATAAAGTAAAATATAAAACCCTTGCCGGTCCATCTGAAGGAAGCAGAATTACTGAAAAAGAAGAACCTGCAGAATTTATTTTCAGGACTACACAGGATCTTATAGTACGTCCGATCCAAATTGATAATGTTGCAATTGAAGAATCACCACAAGGGTATTCATCTTTAATTATAAAATTTCTGCTTGAACGAAATGTTGATTACAACTCTCTAAGTTTTGATTCACTTCAGCTTTATTTGCATGGTTCAGCCTCAATTAAATTTAATCTGCTTTTTTATCTTACAAAATATGTCTCTTCTATTTCAGTAAGAGAATTACATGATAAAAAACCGCAATACCAGAAGATTGATAATTTTAATATCTCTATTCCCGAATTTTCTAATGATCCAAATAAGGGGAGTGATAATTATTCAGTTCTTCCTTATTCAAAGCAAACCTTTCCGGGATTCCGTTTACTGCAGGAATATTTTTCCTTCCCTGAAAAATTCTTTTTTGTGGAGATAAATGGTCTTCAGAATTTTAAACCATCAGGTGAATCAAATTCTTTTGAAGTAAAGATAGATTTCAGCAGAAAACTTTTAAGAGAAAAATGGCCAGGGGTAAATAACATTCTTCTTCATTGTGCACCAATAGTAAATCTTTTTTCCCGTTCTACTGAAGAAGTAGTTGTGAATCAACGACTACCTGAATATTATATCATTCCTGATCTGGACAGAAGAAAAAGCAGGGATATTTATTCTGTTGATAAGATTGTCGGTATAAGTGAAAACAAGTTTGAGCAGTACAAATATATTCCTATAACTTCTCACGATATCCTTGAAACAAGCGATCCTGAATATAATTACAAAAGGTTTTATTCTATCTTCAGAAGAACTCAGCAGCATGATATGTCAGAAACATACATCAGGCTTTTTGGGCCAAGCATGGAACTTGATTCTTTTCCCAAAGAAACTTTAAGCATTGAAGCAACTTTATCCAACGGTTTTTTGCCCTCAGCATATCTTGAAGCCGGATCAATAAAAGAACCAGTTAATTTCCCGGCAGGTATTGAAGCATCGAATATAACAGTTCCGCAAGAAATGCTTGGATGCCCGGACAGACAGAATTATTTATGGTCCTTAATAGCTCATTTGTCTGTTAGCTATTCAACTTTAGCAGATGCGGATTCATTTAAAAGTATTCTTAATTTATATAACTGGACTAAATCTCATAATCATCCCAATAAAAAAAGAATTAATGGAATTGTAAAAATTTACAAGCCAAAACTTGTCAGTAAAGTAATTAATCAAAGTTTAATTCGCGGGATAGAATTTCATATCGAAGTTGACCCAAAAGAGTACGAACAAGGTGAAGGAGAAATTCATTTAATGGGGACGGTAATAAATTCGTTCTTATCCCAGTATGTTACGATAAACTCCTACATTTTCTTAAAGATAACTGAAACAGGAACAGGTAAAGAATATTCATGGCAGCCGGTAACCGGGGAAATGCAAATCATCTGATTGAAGACCTTGTAAAAAATGGTCATTCATATAATGTTTGGCAGGCAGTATGGCTTGCTGAAAATATTACTAAGAAGGAAAATCCTGATAGGAAAGACTATATATTTGATCAGGCGGGGTTAAAATTCCGACCCTCAGAAAAATATGAATTTCCTCCAACAGATGTAAAATCAATCTTTCATTATAATGGAGAAATAAGTTTTGTATTAACTTTTCTGGGGCTTTATGGAATTAATTCTCCTCTTCCCAGGTGTTATCATGAAGAAGTTGCCATGCAGCAAAGGATTTTGGGAGAGGGTGAAGTTCCTTTACAGAATTTTTTGGATATTTTCAACAACAGGTTCTACTGGCTTTATTATCAATCCTGGAAAAAATACAGATTCTATCTTCATTTAAATAACAAAAGCGGCGATAGGATTTCTGAGAGAATAAATTCCTTCATTGGCAGAAATCTTTTAATAAATAAAGAATCCTATCTCAATAACTTTGCTCTCTTAAAATTTTCGGGCATTTTAAGTTCCCGCGTAAGAAATAAAGCCGGGCTTAAGATTATACTAAATTATTTTTTCCCCAAATACAAAATGGATGTAGAGGAATTTGTTCCTCAATGGATCAAGTTAACAGAAATACCTGGTGTTGGTAGTGAAAATTTTAGTTTGGGAATAAATAGTTTTATTGGAGAATATTCCCGTGATTGTATGAGCAGGATTTGTATTAAATTAAAATCAATATCGTTTGAAGAATACCTTGACTTTCTTCCGGGTACAGAAAACTCAAACAAGCTGATAGAACTTTTAAATTTATATTTAACCGATGGTATTGAATTTGATTTTGAATTTACAATTAAAGCAGCTACAATAGCTTCAGTTTCATGGGTAGATGAAAGATTAAAACTTGGTTCAACTTTATGGCTTGGAAAACCAGAAAAAGATGAAGTAAAGGTTTACTTAAGTTATGAAGAAATAACCAGTGCTAACCTCACCTAAATCCTCTCCTTAATAAGGAGAGGACTTTTAAAAGCATACCATTCCCTCTCCTTTAAAAGGAGAGGGACGAAGGGTGAGGTTGAAACTCTTCCCTTATTAATATCATATTAAAAAAATTCATTAAATTTTCAGGAGCTTTAAAATGCAAAGCAAGGATTTGAAATCCCTTCTTTTAAAATTAAATAACTACCTTGTGCGTAACCTCGATACTGCCACAGGTTTAGGAATAAACCGGGGGCATTATGAGATTACTTTTGATCATCTGTTAAATGCTTTAGTTGATGATGGACAGGGAGATGTTCCTTTAATCCTTAAGCACTATGCAATTGATTCAGGAGACATTCAATCTGTAATAAGAAAAAATCTTGATGAACTTGAAACGGGTAATTCAGGTAAACCTAAACTCTCACCATTATTAACAGAGATGCTTCAGGAAGCATGGATAACAAGTTCGGTCCATCATCATGAAACGAAAATAAGATCCGGGGCTTTGTTTGAGGTTTTTATTTCTTCCGAACAGGTTGTAAGCAGCCGGCTAATGGATAGTCTTTCTCCCATCAAACAGGATGAGCTGCGAACAGATTTTTATAAAATTGTAAATGGATCAGCAGAAGACCCTGATGTTTCTGCAGAAATTATTTCACAAGAAGAAGCACGCCAGATTCCACCTGATGGAACTGTTCTTGATCTTTATACGCAAAATTTAACTGCCCAGGCAAAAGAAGGAAAAATTGATCCTATACTTGGAAGAGATGAAGAGATTATTCAAGTAATTGAAGTTCTTTGCAGAAGGAAAAAATCTAACCCGATTCTTTTAGGTGAACCTGGAGTAGGAAAAACTGCTTTAGTTGAAGGATTGGCAATAAAGATTGCTGCAGATGAAGTACCAAATGTTTTAAAAAATAATCAGATATACTCTTTGGATTTGGGAGCTTTACAGGCAGGAACAAAAATGAGAGGTGAATTTGAAAAAAGATTAAAAGCAGTTATAACTGAAATTACAAACTCACCAACGCCCGCAATTCTTTTTATAGATGAAGCTCATACATTAATTGGTGCAGGTGCTTCTGCAGGCGGTGGAGATGCGGCTAATCTTTTAAAGCCTGCTCTTGCAAGAGGTTCATTCAGGGCAATTGCTGCTACTACTTATCTTGAATACAACAAATATTTTGCAAAAGATGCGGCACTCGAAAGAAGATTTCAGCCGATACATATTGGTGAGCCGGATAATGAAAAAGCAATTCTTATGCTTCGTGGTATTAAAACAAAATATGAAGCCTATCATGGAATTCACATAACTGATGAGGCACTTGAATCAGCAGTTAAACTTTCAAGAAGATATATTGCAGGAAGACAATTGCCCGATAAAGCAGTTGATCTCCTCGACACTTCAGCAACAAGAGTAAAGATGTCTCTTACTAGCAAGCCTCCAAAGTTGGAATTGCTTATTAGTGATTTGAAATCAGTAGATATGGCAATTAACTCTCAGCAAAGAGATTCTGATATGGATTTAAAAATAGATCAGGATGTGCTCACAGAATTAAGAGAGAAAAAATCAAAGCTTGAGACTGACATAAAATCTAATGAAGAGAAATGGCAAAAAGAGAGTGAACTGACCCGCAAGTTGATGGAATTAAGAATGAAAAAGTTTTCAGGCAACGGGGAAACAAAAGATCCCAAAATCCTGGAAGAAATTACAAAGGTTAAAAATGAATTAGAATCTTTACAGGATCCGGCTCCACAGGTTTTTGCTGAGGTTACTTCAAATACTGTTGCAGAAGTAATTGAAGCGTGGACTGGAATTAAAGTCAGTAATATGACTAAGGATGAAATGACAACACTTCTTCAGCTTGAGGATGATTTAAAGAAGAGAGTTATCGGACAGGATCATGCAATTAAACAGATTGCCGATGCTATCCGGGGGGCTAAGGTTGGAATAAAAAAGGAAGAAGGTCCAATCGGAGTCTTTCTTTTAGTTGGTTCAAGCGGTGTTGGAAAAACAGAGCTTGCGCGTGCAGTTGCTGAAGTTCTTTTTGGTGATGAAAGATTTATGGTAACTCTTAACATGACGGAATATCAGAATGAGTATAATACTTCAAGATTAATTGGTGCTGACCCGGGTTTAGTTGGTTATGGCGAAGGTGGTGCATTAAGTGAACCTGTGAGAAGAAGACCTTATTGTGTGGTTCTTCTTGATGAAATTGAAAAAGCAAATCCTTCAGTAAAAGATCTATTCATGCAAATATTTGATCGCGGAATGCTGCAGGACGCCGACAGGAGAAATATTGATTTTTCCAACACGACAATTTTTATGACATCAAATCTTGCTTCAGATGTACTTTTTGAAAAATATAATGGGGGAATGACTTCTCCCGATGATCTGCTTGAAGAACTTAGACCATATATGAATCAATATTTTCGACCCGAGTTTCTGGGAAGAGTAAAGCCGATAGTTTTTCTTCCTTTAAGTCCCGACGTAATGAAACCGATAGTAGAATTAAAACTAAACAAGGTTAAAAAACGTTTGATGGAAAACAGGGGATTAGAGGTTGAATTTAATAAAGCCGTAATTGATGATATTGTTTCGTCCTGTACTCGTGCAGAAACAGGTGCAAGAAATATTGATGCAATAGTTGATCGTAAGTTAGCTCCGGAAATTTCTACCCAGCTTTTGAGCTTTATGGCAGAAGGGAAAAACCCTCAAAAACTTACAGTATCAAAAGGTAAAGATGGAGCGTTCAAATATAAGTTCGCATAAATTAAAAATTAAAAGATTGAAAGATTGAAAGATTGAAAAATTAATCTTGTAATCTCCAATCTTTTAATCTTATAACCTTTCAATCTTTTTAAAAAGAGGTTTTTCATGGTAACTTATAAATTCAATCAGCCGTATTATGAACTACATTTTTCCGGATTAGATGAGGGTATTGTTAATGTCGTATCATTTGAAGCTGAAGAAAAAATATCAGATCTGTTTGAATATCGAATTGAAATAATTTCAAATGAACCTTCTCTTGATTCATTAAAAATCCTGAACAAACCTGCTACTTTTATCTTTAATCGCGGAGATGAAAACCCCTTAAAAATTCATGGAATTATTTCAGATTTTGAACAATACAGCAGAACACCAGATTATGTTTTTTACAGGGCTATATTGGTTCCCCGGCTTTGGAGATCAAACCTCGTATATCAGAATGAAATATATCAGAATATGGATATTAAAGAGGTTATTGAAGATGTCCTGGTGGATATTGGTCTTACAGCACAAGATTACAAGTTTGACCTAAAAAACAATTATCCTAAAATGGAATACATTGTTCAGTATAAGGAAACAAATTTTAATTTCCTGAATCGCAGGTTGGAGCATTTCGGTATTTATTATTATTTCGAACAGAGTGGTGATAAAGATATAATAGTCTTTACAGATGCAAATTCTAAACTGCCTTCTATACAATCCTCAATCGGATATAATATTAATAAAGATCCTTTAAGCGAGGATGAATCTATCACTGAAATAATGTGTAAAGAAAAAGTTGTAACAGGTATGGTTCAGCTTAAAGATTATAATTATATGTTTCCGGAAAAACATTTAATGGCGCAAAGTCAATTGGAAGACAATATGCCTGGTTTGTACTATGATTTTGGTGATAATTTTGAAAATGAAAAGGATGCCGAGTTTCTTGCGAAAATCAGGAACCAGGAATTCATTAGTCAAAAGAAAAGATTTTTTGGAAAGAGCGATTGCAGATTATTCAGAGTTGGTTTTAAATTTAAAATGGATCGCCATTACCGTCAAGATTGGAATAATGACTTCATTTTAACAGATATAAAATCAAGGGGAACACAGCAAAACCTTTTTGGCTTATTGCCTCAGTCTGAAAAAATATTACCAACTTTTGAAAATAATTTTGAAGCTTTGCCTGCAGATATAGAATTCCGTCCACCTCGTAAAGCACCAATACCCAAAATAAGCGGAGTAATGAGTGCCAAAATAGAAGGAGCCTCTCCTGAAGACGAAATTTATATTGATGAACTAGGAAGATATAGAGCAAAAATGTTTTTTGATTTAAGTGATAAGACAAATGGAGAAGCTACTCTTCCCATAAGATTAACTCAGAATTATTCTGGTTCTGGGTACGGAACTCATTTGGTAAATCGTGTTGGGACAGAATTTGTATGGACGTGCTTTGATGGAAATATTGATAGGCCGATTGGTTTAGGAACTATTCCCAACCCATCGAATGCTTCACCAACAACCAGCGGAAATAAAACCCAAAATATAATACGCACTGCCTCTGGTAATGAATTTCTAATGGATGATAAATCAAAAGAAGGTAAAATCTCTTTAACAACTCCTGATGCAAATAAAATTTTATTTGATGATAAAGACGATAAGATTGAAGTAACCACAAAAGATAAGCACAAAGTTTTGATGGACGATAAGAACCAGAATATTACAATTAAAAGCAAAGATGGCCATACTCTTCTGATGGATGATAAGAATGAACGTATTGAAATAAAAAGTAAGAATGGACATTTCATAATAATTAATGATAAGTCAGGTGAAGAAAAAATTCAATTATCAGATAAACCAGGCAATAATAATTTTATAATAGATATTACAAATAAAAAAATGGTAATTGAAACCAAGGATGGCAGCCTTGATATTCTAGCATTAAATGAAATAAAAATTAAATCGAAAAAAATAGTTGTGGAATCTGAAACAGACACTTCATTTAAAGCTAAAAATTTTACAGTAGATGCTACGAAGGATTTCAAATTAAAAGCAACAAAAATAAATCAAGAAGCGCAAATGGATTTTACACAAAAAGGAAATAATGTTACAACAGAGGCTATGATGGATAATAAGTTAAAAGGTTTAAATGTTACAACTGAAGCCGGGGTTAATATGCAGGTAAAAGGGACCTTGGTTACTGTTCAGTCAACCGGACCAAATACAATTAAAGGAATGCCTGTTCAAATAAATTAATGAAACCAGAATTTTCTTTTAAAGAAAGAGAAAGATGACATAATGGGAATGGCAGCTCGTCTGGGAGATCCCACAGTACACGGAGGCGTTATTGTAGTCGGTTTTCCGATGGTATTAATTGGAGGAATGCCTGCAGCCAGAGTATTAGACATGCATGTTTGCCCAATGGTAACTGGTATTGTTCCTCATGTAGGTGGACCAATTGCTATGGGAAGCCCGATGGTTTTAATCGGAGGAATGCCTGCAGCAAGAATGGGTGATATGGTTACTTGTGTAGGTCCACCGGATTCAATTATAATGGGCTGCCCTACAGTTTTAATAGGTGAGGGCGGAAGTGGAAGCGCAAGCGGTGGCGGCGCTGCTTCAAGTGGTGCTGGTTCTGCACAGTCAAGTGCAAAAAATGCTTTAACAGATAATGTGGAAGCATCAACCAAACAAGAGCACTGGATTGAATTTGAGTTTGTTGATAAGGCCGGAAATCCTGTCAGTGGTATTCCATATAAATTAAAAGACCCTGATGGTAAAGAATCCCAAGGTCTTTTAAAACCTGATGGAAGAATTTTGCGTGATGCAACAGGTAAAGGCAAAGGGGAAGTAATTCTTTACAAAGTTCAAAATGCAAAATGGTCTAAAGAGATTGCAAAGATTGGAGAAAAAGTAAAATTATCTGCAGAATCTGAAGCATTTGATGATGGCACTGTTGCCATAATCCAAATTTATAGAAAAGATATAAATGAAGCCGATTCAGTTGTAAAAACTTTAGAAGAAAAGGTGAGCAGAAATAAAATTGAAATTGAATTGGAGAATAATTTTGAAACTGAAAAGAATAAAAGCTCCAAAAAATATTCTTCAGCTTGTTATTATTTTGAAGTGATTATCGGTCAGTGCAAAACAAGATCTGGTTTGTTGTTCAATGAAGATTATATTGAATTAGAATTAAAAGATACAGACGGAAATCCAAAAGGGAATGAAGAATTCATTCTTTATCTTCCAAATGGTAAAGTTGAAAATGGAAAACTTGATGGAAATGGTTATAAAAAGATTGAAAAGATTCCAGCAGGAAGATACTCCGTTAAATTTCCAAACCTCAATAAAACTCAGAAGAAATAACTCTTGGACGAAATAGTACTTAAGCTTAAAGAAGCTGACAAAAAAATTGAAGAACTTCCGTCAGGGCAAATCAATAAATTTTTTGTCAAAACAAGCTCCGAAGTTACAGTTATTGAAATGGAAGATATCAATTTTCATTTTGATAGTGCTGTTCTTTTGCCTGATTATGGTACTGATGAACCTCAGCCGGGAACAGAAGAACAAAACAGAATTACCGGACTAGGAGTAATCTTCGCTTGCTTTAAACAAGCAGAGAAGAAAGAATTTCTTCAGAAAATATTAGTTGCAGGACATACCGATAAAAAAGGAACCGAATCCTACAACTTAAATTTATCACAGCAAAGAGCCGAGAATGTTTTTTTCATGTTTACCGGTGAGAGAAGCAAGTGGTCTGAATCCTCTGATGGTAAACACCAGGTTGAAGATATTCAACAAATACTAAAATGGATTTCTTTTAATTTTCAATATGATTGCGACCCTGGCCCAAAAACTAATAAGATGAATCCTGAAACTGAAGAAGCAATAGTAAAATTTCAAAAAAGATACAACCAGGATTTTGTAGATCTGAAAAAACATCAAACCAAATTCACCCGTGAGTTTATAAGAATTAAAGAGGATGGAAAAGTTGGGAAGCAAACATGGGGTGCTTTTTTTGATATGTATATTCTTGAACTTTTAATAGTAATGGGAATAAATGAAGATGGTTTAAATGAGAAAAGAGGTAAACTAAATTTTGTAAAAAAGAAGCCGCCGCACACTGCACCTATAATCGGCTGTGGAGAAAATCATCCTGCAAGTGAAGCAAAAACTGAAGATGAAAACCCTGTTGACAGACGGGTAGAAATTCTTTTCTTTGATGAAGGTGAAGAACCTGAGCTAAAATGTCATCCCCAAAAACTTACTTGCGTCAAATCAAAATGCGATTTATATCCGCCCGGTTTTTTTAAGCGGAATCCTGTCCCGGTTGATCCGCTTCCTCTTCCAAGTGGAATATCAGTTCGAGTTCATTTAAAATTTATGTACAAAACTCCCGAAGGAACTGAAAGAGTTTTTCCAAAGGGATTTCCGTTCATTTTAAAATTCCAGGACGAGAGTGAAGAACTAAAATCAATAGAGAATACTAATGGACAGGTATTTTTCCAGGTATTAAGGAAAAAGAAAGCCTTTACGATTGAATTTAAATTTGCCGAAACAAATTTTATCGTTGTAAATCCATCAATTGAATTGTCAGATGATGAGCTTGTACCAGAAAGTAAAATAAAGGAAAAAATAAAAAATAAATTTAAAGTATTTAACTTGCCTCTTCAGTGGAATTTAAAAATCTCAACCTGGGAATTATCTCCAACAGTTTCCAACTTTGATGATACTGAAAAACAATTTAAAGACCTTGAAAATCTTAGCGTTGAAAATATTGGTTCCGAAGCGTCACCAATAAAAATGCTGTTAGATCCTCACTGGCAATTTCTGAGATTTAATTATTTTGACCGCTTCCTGAAAATAAAATTGAATTTACTTCCGATTATTCTTGAAGGATTTCATGATTTAACCTCAACTTCAACAGTTAATACAAAAAGTAACTGGCTGACTGTTGATGAAGGTTCTCAATGTCTGCCATGGATTCTTCAGGATGTAAAAAGACCGAACAAAAATATTTTAATTCGCTTCAGATCTGCTGAAAATACTTTTATTGAATCATCCGGAACAGCTTCAAGTCCAACAAGAAAATATGCAACTAAAAATCTAACTTCAGCTCCCGCTGACGTTGGTTTAAATGAAGGTGAATTAACTAATAAAGATTTTAAAATAGCTGAAGCAAGCAGGCTTTCTTTTTATGATCTCCCAAAATTATGGAAATCAGCTAAATATTTTACTCAGTTATCTGGCGGGAAAGGAAATCCCCCTGCTAAAGTTGGTAAGTTTGAAGATTTAGCCGCAGAGACAACAAGCAATGATAAGCCGCTGATTTTCAGTCTTGATGATATTATTCTTACTGATAAAGATTTAAATCCTGTAAAATGGATACCAGACAGCAAAACTGAAAACAGAGTTGCAATTTTTTGCAATACTTTTGCACGTTCAGGTCCAAACAGCAATGATCTATCTTCAGAAGGTTTATTTAAACCTGATGGTAAAGCTTTTATTGACTCTACTAATAACCCTAACACATTTACAAGCAACAATCTTGGATTTTTTACGCAGCTTCCTAAAGATGAAAAGGATAGAAATTATATTTCAGATTATCCTGACTGGACAAGATTAGTCATTACGCAAGGAAATTTTTTTGAAGCATTCGATAAGAGAACAGTTGAAGGTAAAGGAGATGTGATCGGTGCAAGAGCAGCGGTTTCAATTGTTGATGTTTTTTCCTCCGGAAGTACATTTGTTCCCCCCAGGAAAAATAGACCTCGTGTTCCTCCCCCTGTTAAAAGTGATTTCTGTGATGTTCAAGCTCTCTTTGAGCAGGATCATGTAATATTCAGCCAGATTGGGCGATATGATATGATCAGACTAAGGTGTTGTGATATTGATACAGATGGTGCAACGGAATTAAGTGCCTGTATAATTTATTTAAGACAGTTTTTTAATTTTAATTCTGATAT
Organism: Ignavibacteria bacterium RBG_16_34_14; assembly: GCA_001802865.1. Lineage (GTDB taxonomy): Bacteria > Bacteroidota > Ignavibacteria > Ignavibacteriales > Ignavibacteriaceae > RBG-16-34-14. The sequence goes on along the minus strand of MHAF01000118.1, from coordinate 17,668 downwards.
CAAAGCATCATTTAATCCTAAAGCTGAACCTTTAAAACTAACAGGTAATGCTGCCAAAGATTGGATTGAAACCGCAATATTAAATTTACTACGCCGATGGAATGGACCTGATATTGTTACCGGAACTTCTCCCAAGACTTTTAATCCTGGGGCGGCATTTGTTCTTCCTTCAAATCCGTCTGAGAAAAAATTTAAATCAAAAGTTATCTGGTTTTCCCAGGATCTTCCAAAGGAAAAATCCCATTACGAAATTGGAATTTTTAAAGATAAAACTGAACCGGGACCCGGAGGGGTTCGCGGTTTTATGAGATCAAAAGTGGGAGAAGGTGTTTTAGGCGAAACCGATAATATCCCTTTGTTTAGTGTTACTAAGCCTGATAAAACAGTAGTCAATTTTGAAGGATTCTTTACATTTGCCCATGAAGTTGGGCATGGCGGCAGTCTTGTTGATGAATATATTGAATCAACTGGTCCGGGCGGAATACCTGGTTTTGATAGTAATTCACCCGGTTCGCCTTTCAGCATTGATGAGCAAGCAATTATGAGAGCTAACCGGGAAGTTCGGGCAAGACACTATTGGCATATTGCTGAGTGGTTCAGACAACTGGATGGGAAGAAGATTGAATATAAAATAAATCATGGTACACACGATTATTTTATTCCTCATCTACCGGATGAACCACAAAAAAATTTTATCGGCCACCCCGCAGCTGAAAAGAATGACCAAGAATTAGGAGAACATGGAAAGTTCAACATTTTTTTCTATCCATTAGGTAAAGAACAATATACAAATCAGGTTCTTCCAGGATTGACAAAAAATCCCGGCGATTTTGATGGGATAATAGTTGTTTTGATTAAGATGGAATTTGATTTCCCTATTAAGGATTCTACTAAGATTAGAGATTTTATAAAGAAAATTGATAGCAATATATCAGTTAGATTTAACTTTCCGAATAAATTCGGAGTATCGGGGAATCTTTTAGGAAAGAAGTTTAACAAAATATTACTTCATTTTGAACCCCGTTATTTTGCCAAAAATTTTTCAACAAGAGAGCGCACTGATGAAAAAGAGCATATATTTGTAAAAGTCAGTGAAACTGGCAAAGAAGAATGGGACAGTGGTCTGTTATCAAATAAACATAAACTTTTTTTCCCAATGAATTCTCCTATTACCTTTCCTAAATTCTTTGGTAACATGATCGGTTTGGCGGAAGGGACTTTGGGAAATACTGCAAGTTATGAGCCTGTTGCTAAAAAGGTGATTCCCGATGCTAAAGTTTTCAATTTATAAAAATGTACTATTTCTTCTTCTTATAACAAATATTAATTGCCAAGAATCAAATAAGCAGACCATGGATACAATATTTTACCATAATGATTTTAATAATCCTGTAGAACTAACCATTAAACCGGTCAAAATAAAATCATTCGGAAATGTAAAACCACTAGAGGATTATTCTCCCAATCAAGATCAAAAAAATTATTTAACACGATACCTTAATCCGGAACGTAACTCGAGGTTGAATTCATCTTTACCTGATGGTGATTTGTGGGAAATTAAATGGAAAGCGGAGATAAATTCATCTGTTTTTCCCTGGTATTTTTTAATCAAGAATGAAAGAATAATTATTCAGAATGAATCCGGCTGGCAGTTATTTGATACATCAGGAAAAAATATTGCTAATGGAATAAAAGCGGAAGGTGAAATATTTATTGATGAATCTGAAGATATATTTTATATAAATGATCCTTCGGGTTTTATACAGGCGGTTGATCTTATTTCCGGTGATAGAAAATTTTATGTTTATCCTTATTTAGGAAAGGGATTTGACAGGAGTGTGATTTTTTCAAACGGAAATAAAATTATTAATTCAGCTTTTGAATTGCCAGTAATGACACATGATTCTCCAATTATAATTCCGGACTTTAATATTCTTGAAACAATAGTTATGGGAAAATCAAGAGAAATAAATGAAGATGGAGTTTTGAAATCAGCAGTTCAAAAAGCAAATCTAATTATTAAATCAGGTAAACTTATAACAGCTTTGCATGATTCAACTATTGTAATTGCAGTTCCAAACCATATCTATTTTATTAATGCTGATCTTCAAATAACTAATGATTTTGTTGAAGACTTTATTCCTCTTGAAATGAGTATTGATGAGGAAATGAGAATTTATTTATTAGTAGAAGTTCAGGTTGAAGAAAATGTTAAAAATGAATTATGGATTATTGATTCAGCAGGAAATTTGCTTAGTGAAACAGAAATAGAATCAATACAAAAAAATTATTTAGCTCCGCCAGCAATTGATTATGAACATAATGTTTATATCAGGTATGAGGATAAAATAATCGCTTTTAATACCTCCGGTAATATTTTATGGGAACAGCATATTCAAAAACCGCTTGCTGGTTTTGCTGCAACAAAAGATTATCTACTTACTTCGGAGGGAAATATTTTAACTGCATTTGATCATAAGGGTGAAAGGAGATTCTTTTATAATTTTGATGATGAATTGACTACTTCTCCTATTCTAGTTGATGACCAGATATTTGTTGCAACAAGAAAGCATCTTTTTTGTATTATACCTAAAAGATAAGATATGAATAAACATTCCGGTGAAACCGATAAAGTTCAAAAAACTAAATTAACTTCTTCTGTAGAACAGGTATTGTGGACAAAAAATTCTGCAGCACCGGGTGGAAAGATTGGATTGGAAGTTTATACTCAGTTTGTTGGAAATAATTCTGATATTCAAATAGAGATAACTGATAAATCAGGAAAGAAATTTGAAACAATAAAAAGAAAAATTTCCGGCAATAAGTTCTGGACAGAATTAACGGTTCCCGAAAAAGCTAAAGATGAACTATTCGCGGAAGTTAAGCTTCCCAAACATAGTCTGAATAAAAAATCAAATGGGTTGTATTTATTCCCGTTTGTAGAAATTAATAATCTGAAATGGGATAAACAGGAAGCCAGACGTGGTGATACATTGAAATTAACAGCAGACATAAAAGGATTAGCAGATGGTAATGAAGCAGAAATTCAAATTTGGGAACACGATTCTGATGGAGCGCATGATTTAATAACAAAGTTTCCAGCTATTGTTAAAAACAAAAAGATAGAAGCTGATTGGGAATATGAATATCACGAAGATACAGATGAAATTCCAACAGAAGAGGAAACTGAAAAGGGCTATAATCCACCAGAGTATTTTTTCCGTGTAAATGTTGCAGGTGTTTCTGCAGATTCAGGATTGTTGGAGTTTAAAGATTGGATTGAAATAGAATGGGAAGGAGAAGACGGACATCCGGCTGCAAATAAAAAGTTTAAACTAATTACTGCTGATGGTAATGAAAGAAATGAATCATTTGATGATCAGGGTAGAATTAGGTTAGAAGATATGCCCCCTGGTCCCTTTAAAATCCTTTTTGAAGATGAATAAAATATTCTTCTTAAAACTTATTTCTTTAATCGAAGAGTAATGCCAAACTACAATATCTATTACTTTGTGATAAAACCGCTGCAGATTAATGTTGCAACCGGCAGGTCGGGAGTTACTCTCGCTTCACCAGGGCCAAGTTCACCAGTTGTACAGAGTATTTTTGCCGCTTTTAGAACCGATCTTATTGGTTTAATGAATCAAGCTAGGCAGCGGATACCACATATACAATCAAGAGCTCAAACAATAAATGTTATACAAATCCCCGCATTGGCAGGCAATCCAACCAGTCCAAATTTTTCAGGTCTTAGCATTCAAATGCATGAACCAATTGTATATTTTACAACCAGAGAACTCAATGAGAGACCATCTGCACCTGTAGATAGGCGCCCTGAGTATATTATGCTGGATGCTATTCGAAATGCAAGAACTCAAGAATTTCCTGATAGTTGGGTGAGAGATGCGAGAGCATCTTTAAGCAGCCTTGGAGACCATAGCGGATTGGGATCGCCTGGACTACCTGATATATCATGTCCAGCAATTGCATCTGTCTATAGTAACGGCCGTCAAAATTGGGAAGCCACTAATTGGCAGGAACTTCTTGCTTTTAACTTAGCCAGCGCGGCCTTTCATGAAATTGCTCATTGTAAATTGGAAACAAGGTCTCGTAGTAATAATCCAAGATGGAGAAAAGCTATAAATGATCCTAGCAGACCTGCGGCCAGCAGATATGCAAGCATCCATGATATTCCAAATGTCAGCGTTTTAGCTTCTAATGGAGTAGGTAGAACGCCGACAACTGCCGATTATACGCAGATGGGTGAACACATGCTTTGCCCCATAAATTTTTATCGTCTTGATCAGAACATTAACAACCAATGTTTCCGAAACGGAAGTGCAGTAACTTTAACTCCCAGAACATAATTAGAAAATTTGATATAAAAAAAATATATGCAAAAGTACGCAAAGATAAGATTCTACTATATCCATTAATATAAAATGAAAATCCCTGATTACTATCGTCAATTCCAAAACCAGCCTGATGAGAAAAAGGAACAGGACAAGAAACCAGAACTAAAGCAACCTTCATCAGGCGGAGTAAAAGAACACCCTAAAACACAGCCCAAACAGGTTGATGATAAAACAAGAATCTTCCAGGGTAATGGATTTACTCTTGATCAATTGGAAGATTGGGAAGATAAAACTATTTATACATTTATGGGACCTGTAACCGATGGGATTCAGCACAATGTTGTTCTAAATATAGATAAAGACGTTCCGTTTGATACTCTGTTTGATTATGCCGACTGGCAGATTAAAACCCTTGAACAGGAATTAAAAGGATGTATGCTCTTAAAAAGAGGTGAAACAAAATTAAATAATGGAACAGAAGCTTACGAAGCAATCTTTAAATGGTATCCAGTAAATGATTTCAGAATTTACCAGCACCAGGTTTTTATTTTAATTGATAAAACCGCTTACAAACTCACGGCATCATTCACAAAAAAAACCAGGCAAACTCTTGGACCACAGGTTGAGCGAATGATGTTGAGTTTTAATCCAGAAAAAAAATAAAAGTTAGCTGATCCCAGGTTCTTTCTTATCTATATAAATCTTATTAAACCTTATAAATGAACAACACTAAATTATCTGAATCCCAGAATACAATTAATAAAATTGTTAAAGTTAAAATTGAAAAGGGGAATTCCCCAAAAGACAAATATTATTTCAACAATTCATTTACAATTGGGAGGTCTGACGAATGTTCAATTCAGATTAATGATGGTCTTGTAAGCCGCGTACATGTTGAAGTTAATTTTGATAATGGCAAATGGTGGATTTCCGATAAGCACAGCAGCAACGGAACTTTCCTCAACGGAAATAAAATTGATCGTGCTGAATTAAAAAATGCAACCACAATTCAGTTAGGAAATAATGGGCCGATACTCCTTTTTACTTTTGAAGAAAAAGATGTCCCGCAAAGCGGGATAATTAATCAATCTCATCAGGATCCTTCTTTAACAAAATATATAAAACATTATTTTGAAGAAGAAAAGAATGAACAGCAGGTTGGTCAACATACAAAATTAATGAGGGAAGCTTTTAAAGTCGTAAAGAAAAAACAATCATCTAAATATTTAAAAGTAATTATTGCTATAGCAATTATAGCAGTCCTGTTTGGAGCATACTCAATTTATCAGCTTATAAAAGAGAATGAACAAAAGCAGTTAGCTGAGACTATATTTTATGATATGAAAACTTTAGATCTTGAGATAGCTGCTTTAAAAGAGAATCTCGCCGGTTCTGATGATCCTACAGTAATTAAAGCATTGGAAAAATTTGATGAGAGACGCCGCCAGCTTGAAAAAAATTATGAGAAATTAGTTGACGACCTTGGTGTATATAATCTTAATGAAGAAGATAAATTGATTGTTAAAACAGCAAGAATATTTGGCGAATGCGAATTTGCTATTCCCCAGGGATTTATTAATGAAGTAAAAAGTTATGTAAAAAAATGGCAGTCAACTGACAGATATGAAAGAGCTTTGAACCGTGCAAAAAATAATGGTTATACTCAGCTTATTGTAAACTATTTAATAAGGAACAGGTTGCCCCAGCAGTTTTTTTATTTAGCAATGCAGGAAAGTGATTTTATTGAACAAAGAATCGGTCCGCCAACCAGGTATGGTCATGCAAAAGGTATATGGCAATTCATTGCTGAAACAGGGAAAAGATACGGATTAACAATTGGTAAACTTGCTGATCAGAATATTTATGATGCAGGGGACGACCGTTTTAATTTACCTAAATCAACAAGCGCTGCTGCAAGATATATAAAAGATATTTATAATACTGATGCACAAGCATCTGGATTACTGGTAATGGCTTCTTACAATTGGGGTGAGCACAGGGTAATTGATCTAATAAGGAGAATGCCGGAGAATCCAAGAGAAAGAAATTTTTGGAAGCTTTTGGAAATGTACAGGGATAAAATTCCTGATGAAACTTATAACTATGTGTTTTACATTTTTTCTGCAGCAGTAATCGGAGAAAACCCGAGGTTATTCGGTTTTAATTTCGATAATCCCCTTGTTGAATCGGTTCAAAAACTGAGTAACTAAGAAAGATTGAACACGAAAATAGTAGACAAAAAGCAATGTGGACAATGGATCCCAATCAATTCAACGGTCACTCAGTTGTCGTATTACTAAAAAGAGGTTATGAAAGTTTGAAAAACCAAACACTATACTCTATACTCTGTGCAATTCATCCTGTAACCAGTAATTATAAATGACTGAAAAAGCTAAACTATCTTTAGATTATTTCGGTGCATCCGATATTGGAATGGTAAGAGTAGAAAACCAGGATAGTTTTGGGAAATTCCCTCCAGATAACCTGGAAACTTATTCTGATAAGGGACAGTTATTTATTGTGGCTGATGGTGTTGGAGGACATGCCGGCGGAAGAGAAGCCAGTTCGCTTGCAGTAGAAACGATAAGGAATACTTATTTCAATTCCACTTCAAATGATGCTGCGGTCTCCTTACATGATGCAATTGATGCCGCTAATAAAGCAATTCATCAGAAAGCTAAAACATCTGAAAAGTTCGGCAGAATGGGAACAACATCTTCGGTTTTGGTTCTCAAAAATAATATAGGAATAATAGGTCAGGTCGGTGATTCCAAAGTTTTTAAAATTGAAGACAACATAATTGAACAACTTACTATGGAACACACTCAGCTAAATGAGATGTTAAAGGAAGGAATCTTAACTGAGGAAGAAGCAAAGAATTATCCTGCCAAATCAGCGCTTTCAAGAGCTCTTGGAATGGAAGATAAAATAAAGATTGATATAATTGATAATATTCCTTTAAAAAATGGACAAACATTTGTTATCTGCACAGATGGTCTTTCAAAAGTAAATAAAGATGAGATATTAAACTTAGTAACAAAAAATTCTCCCGAGGATTCTTGTGCTAAGTTAATAAACCTTGCCAATGAAAGAGGAGGGAAAGATAATGTTACTGTCCAGGTTATAAAAATTAATACTGATCAAGCTTCATCGCAGATTCCTTCTTTAAAAAAAGAAAGGATAGAAACTAAAAGAAGCAAAAAAAGTAAGTGGGTATTTATTGTTACCATAGTTGTTATTCTTTTGGCAATAAGTTTTCAATTTAGTAATTCCTTTTTAACCTTCTTTAATTCAAGTGCAAAAGAAGAAGAGGAAAACATTATCCAACAGACAAATGATGATAAGAATTTAATTGAAAATGATTCTGATAATGACCCGCTTAAGCAAGCTAATCAGTTATTAAAAAAAGGTAATTACGAAAAAGCTTTAATAATTTATCAGGGCGTTCTTGAAAAAGAGCCAATGAATTTAGGGGCTTTGGAAGGTTTAAATAATATTGCAGCTTTTTATCTGAATAAAGCTGATAAGCTAAAGGCAGAAAAAAAGTTTGGTGAAGCTTTGGAAATTTACCTGAAGGTTCAAAAGATTCAGCCGGAGGATATTGAAATAAGAAATTCTATTCTTATCTGTGAAAACCAGATTAAATTTAGTGACAATCCGGATTTGTTAAATACCAATAATGAAAATCCTGGTAGTGAAGAGATTAAATATCAGGTTAATGTAAGCAGCATAAACCAACAAGAATGGAGCTTTATTAATATTGATAAAAGCCAATATGAAATTGATGGACGCAGCATTAAATTTTATAATACATCATTTGAGAAAAAATCTCTTATGAATTTCAACCTTAATGATGCTGTTATTTCAACAGATATTAAAATATTCTCTAAACCTGATGGATCAGGGGCAGGAATTATTTTAGGATATAACAGATCTGAACCAGGGAACAGGGAAAACTTCTATCTCTTAAAATTTAATGGAAATGATTATGTGCTGCAGATGGTTTCAGATAATTCAGTTGAGCAGTTATTATCTCAACCAGTAAACGATAAGAACTCTAATGAAAGAAATTTAAGAGTTAAGTGTTCAGGCAATTTGATAAACATTTATGATGGAATGAATTTAATAAACTCATGGAAAAGCCCGGGAAAGGTTTTTGGTAAAGTTGGTATTTATGCTGATAAGAATGTACTGGTAGAATTTCAGAATATTTTAATTAGCGGGAATAAATAAAAAAGTGCAAGAGCAAGTTCAAGAGTAAGAAATGGATACAATAATTGGGCAGGTAGTAGATAATTATAAAATAATCGAAGTCATCGGTCGCGGTGGAATGGGTGTGGTATTTAAAGCTTTGGATTTGAATTTGGAAAAGACCGTTGCTCTAAAAATGATAGATCCTTTTTTAGCAAGAGATGAAAATTTTCTAAGACGATTCAAGACAGAAGCAAAAGCTTTAGCAAGATTAGATAACCGTAACATCGTAAATGTATATGCCTTACGTGAAACTGAATTCGGATTGTTTATGGTTATGGAGTATGTTCAGGCAAAAACGATTTCCGAATGGCTAAGAGAGAAGGGAAGATTTTCAATCAAAGAGACCATTGATATTACAAAGCAAATATTGAATGCAATCGGGCATGCACACAAGATAGGTGTAATCCACCGAGATATGAAACCCAATAATATTCTTCTTGGTGAAAATGGAGAAGTAAAAGTAATGGACTTCGGTCTTGCTAAAGTTGTGCAGGAACATGGTTCTCAAAGCACCGTTACTTATGCAGCAGCAGGAACGTTGTATTATATGTCTCCTGAACAGATCAAAGGTTTAAAGAATGTGGATAACAGAAGTGATATTTATTCAATAGGTATGACTATATATGAAATGCTTGCAGGAAGATCACCGTTTGAAAAATCAGAATCCGAGTTTGCTGTTCAAAAGCAAATTGTTGAAGGGAAAATACCTTCTCTTTTAAAATATAATCCGATTATTCCAAAAGACCTTGTTAAATTTATTCTAAAAGCTATTGATAAAGATGCTGATAAGAGATTCAAAGATATCTCTGAAATGCAAGAAGCACTTTCCAATATAGGATATCAGGAAGACCATGATGTAACAAGAGTGGTTAGTAAATATGAAAAGACATCAAACGGTGAAAGTAAAAATATTGTTCATAGTAAAAAGAATAAAAAACTTTTAATTGCCGTTTCAGTTATAGTTTTGGCAGCAACCTTTTTCTTTTCTTATAAGATATTCTTTCAAAAGGATGCTAAGGTAGAAAAGACTATAACAAATGATATTAAAGGAAATAATTCAGAAGTTACTAAAGAAGTTAAACAAGCAAGACTTAATATTACATCAAATCCTTCTGGTGCAGCAGTTATATTAAATGGGGAATTTTATGGCAAAACACCTCTTTTATTAGATTCTTTAGAGGTAAAAAACTATTCGGTTACATTAAGTTTAAATGGATATGAAGAATGGTCAAATAATAATTATCAATTATCGGCAGGTGAAAATTCAATTAATCAAAATCTGAAGCAAGTTCCTGCGGCAGCTAATTCCACCTTAAGTTTAAATATGGATGTGCCGGGTAATATATACATAGATGGTAAAAGGTATTCTGTAAGCGCAAATCAGTTTTTAACAAAAAATGTTTTTGCAGGTAAACACAAAGTCAAATTTGTAAATGAAAAAAATATAGGTGAAGAACTAACAGTTGATCTCAAAGAAAAACAAAACAAAAAATTAAACTGTTATTTCAACCGGCAGGTTAGCATTCAATCGCTGAATGAAGCGGGAGATTCATTCTGGGGAAATATATTCGTAAATGGAAATAACACTGGAATACCAACTCCGGGAAATATTACACTCGAGGCTGGTACTCACAAAGTTACAGTTAAAAAAACAGGTTATACAACTGTAGAAAATGAAGTTTCTTTGAAAATAAATCCTTCATTTAAAGAAGAATCACTCTCACTTGTTTTTCACTTAAAATGAGTGTAAAAAATTTGTGTAAAGTTTTACTAATAATTTTAGAAATAAGGAGGTAAGCTATATGTTTCAACAAATAATTCGTAACTGCAATTATTTTTTTCTATTGCTCATATTTTTATTTTCAACCGGGCTTTCCCAAACACAAAAAGAAAAGCTTGAATCGGCTCAGCAATATTATAAGTCGGCACAATTTGATGATGCAATAAAACTATTAAATGAAATTACATCAGATAATTCTACTGATACAGAAACTAAAAAAGAAGCTTTAAGATATTTAGGCCGTTCATATACCGCAAAAGGTTTGTATGATGAAGCCAAGGGGTCAATAAGAACACTGATTGAACTTGAACCTCCTTCTGTGGAGTTTAATCCCGATTATGAACCTCCTGTTTTTATGAAACTTTATTATGAATCCCGCAAGGAATTATCAGACTCATATTTAATTGAGAAACCGGACCCCGGAATGAAAACAATGGCAATAATAGATTTTAAAAATCGTTCTATAGATAAAAAATTACAGTATGATCCTATGGAACAGGGTTTTGCAGATTTAATGATAAACCGTTTAAATAATTCTTCCGGACTAAAGGTAGTTGAAAGAGAAAGGATCCAATGGATACTTGATGAAATGAAATTGCAGGATAAATATAATATGGAAGGCGCTGTAAGAGCAGGAAAACTTCTCGGTGCTCAAACAGTTTTGCTGGGAAGTTTTATTATTGTTAACGACCAGATATGGCTTGGGGGCCGTCTTGTTAAAGTGGAAACGAGTGAAATTCTTCTTTCTGATGAAATTAAAGGCGAGCTTGATGAATTTTTTGATTTGGTTGATAAACTTTCAGAAAAAATATCTGAAAAAATTAATGTTACCTTAAAGGAAGATAAAGTTTCAGAAGTTTCACAAGGTCCTTCTTTAGATGCAATATTAGCTTATTCAATTGGATTGAATTTCCTGGAGAAAGAAGATTACGCTAATGCTTATACTAAATTTCAGGAAGCTCTAAAATTTTCTCCTGATTATGAAAAGGCGAAATTAAAAGCAGAAAGCATTGAACCTTATCTCTAAAAAAATAAGAACAATTATAGTTGGTAAAATGAAACTATTAATAATCTCGTTTAATTTAATCTTATCATTATTCCTGATGATATTATTAAATTCTTGTTCATCAACTTCTTTAATGGATGACCCAGAATTAAATAAAAGCCAGGTTAATGATTGGACTGACAGGATTAATAAAGATAGTCATGACTTTGAAGCTTTGAAAAACCTAGGCATATACTATATGCAGGTAAAAGAAAATGAAAAAGCGAGGTACTATCTTGATCATGCTTTGGAAGAGAATCCGGTTGATCCTGCTTTATTTTTATATAAAGGAATTAATCTTGAATTCTTTAATAAACCTGAGGAAGCAATAAGTTATTATCAAAAATTTGATCAGGTACCTTTCGATTCACCATACAGGGAATTGCTGGAAGGGAGATACCTCTGGCTTAAAAGACAAAAGATTTATTCAGAAGTTGATTCGCTGGCAAAAGTAGAGGATCAATCATCTCTTGAAAACGTTTCTGCAAGTACTTTAGCAGTTTTTCCCCTTATGTATCATGGTTTTAATGAAGACTATGTACCTTTAAGCAGAGGCTTCAGCGAAATGATAAGTATTGATCTGGCAAAGGTTAAGAATCTTACTATACTTGAAAGAATAAGAATTCAGGCTGTTATTGATGAGTTAAAGTTCAGCCAATCGCCTGCTGTTGATCAAACAACAGCACCAAAAGCCGGAAAATTATTAAAAGCTGGTACAATCGTATCTGGTGATTATGATATTTCAGAGGAGAAAGAGTTTAAAATAAATCTTGGTTCCTGGGATGTTCAGACAAGCGAGCGAAAATCATTTGTCAATGTATCAGGTGAATTAAAAGATTTATTCGAATTGCAAAAGAGAGTTGTGTTTGCTTTCCTGGAGAATACCGGAATAGAATTAACACAGGAAGAGAAAGAAGCAATTGCCTACATACCTACTCAAAACCTCGATGCCTTTCTTTCTTATTCTAGAGGTCTTGTGCAGGAAGATGCCGGGAACTTTAAAGAAGCAGAAACTTTTTATCAAAATGCAATTCAAATTGATCCAAACTTTAATGCTGCCGGAAATAAATTGGAAACAACACAGTCAATTGGGAAAAGCAGCGGCTCAAAAGAACAGATGATAACTTCACTTAGAACTAATGATCCTGTAATTAAGGATCAATCATCAATAAATATTGTTTCTAACAGGCAGCAGAATCTGGGAAATAATATCAGCTCAAATTTTATCCAGGGGATTGATAGCCGCAATCCTGCTCAAGACCAAGGATTGGAACTTGTTCTTCCAGAACCTCCTCCACCTCCGGCAAGATAGATATTATATCAAATTTTACAAGATGTGTGGAGTAATAAGTTTTTATTCTAATGGAATCAAGGTATAAGGTATATGGTATAAGGAGCTTTCAATATACCCATATATCATATTCCTATTTCAAGCAAGGAGTTAAAATGAAATTAATTTACATCTTTATTATTTCTTTAACTTATATAATTAATGGATATTCCCAGGAAGGTAAAGTTTTAAGCATTAATTTCTTATCCTTTTACGAAGACTGGAAAATATTAAATAACAGGGATTTTTCGGAATTATCAAACATCTTTTCTCTTAGATATTATCCTGCCAGTAATACTGATTTATTGCTTAATGCTAAATATGCTGCTGTTGGTGGAGATGTAGATGATTTAAATGGATTTTCTGATATGCAGTTTTTAGCCAGGCATTCATTAACGGATTTTAACTTATCTCTGAATGGAGGAATAAATATTCCAAGCGGTAAAACTAAATTAAACCAGGAAGAATTTTTAACTTCACAAAGGATCAGTCACGATTTGTTCAATCTAAAAACTCCCGGTTTTGGTCAGGGAATGAATATTTTTTTCGGTGCAACCTGGCTAAATGCACTTTCAGATAATTTTGTTATTGGTACAGGTTTATCATATCAGATAAAAGGAGAATACCAGCCATTAGAAGATAGTCCTTCAAAATATAATCCATCAAATGAAATATCAATTACTGCTGGATTTGATATGAAGTTAAATGAAACCTCTACCCTTACAGGTGATTTAACTGGAATTTTCTATGGCAGTGATGAACTTGACGGCGAGAAAATTTTTTCATCAGGAACCAGGTTTATATCAAGCATATTATATAAAAAGTATTTTGGTTTTGATTATCTATCAGTTTTTGCTCTCTACCGTAATATAGCATTAGATGAGCTTAAAGGAATTTTTGCAGTGCTGGATAATGAAAAAATAAATCCGGATCAGTTTTATATAAGCCTTTCATATTCTCAAAGGCTATCCTCAAAAGTAAAGCTTGAGTATAGATTATTCTCAAGCATATTTGAAAAAACTGCATCTCCCTTTTCGGGATACAAGATATTTGGAATCAGTGTCAATCCTGAATTTACTATTTCTTCACATTTAAAAATCCCTGTTTTTCTTAAATATTCTGTTGGAATTACAAGCTCTGAATCTGATCTTAAAAATTTTGAATTAGGAGCGGGACTTGGATTATCATTCTAAAAAGCAGCCGCAATCTTTCCCGCATTGCAGGACGGTTTAAATTAAATTCGCAAGCTAAAGCCTGCGATACCGCAATTCATTTTTTACAAGAATTTTTTGGTGATAAAATGATAAAAAAGTTATTAAGTACAATCACTCTCTTGATCATCCTTCAAACATTTTTTCAACAGGGATTTTACGCCCAATCTTTAGCCCCTGATTTTATTTGGTCAAAAAATTTTGGTGGAACCGGCTATGATGGTTCAACAGATATTGCTGTTGACAATTCAGGAAATATTATTGTTACAGGTTTTTTCGATAGTACAGTAACATTTGGAACTACTCAGTTAATACCTTTTGGGTCAGCAGATATTTTTGTGGCAAAATTTAATTCAAATGGAGATGTAATTTGGGCAAGAAGTGCCGGAGGTTTTGAGTTTGACAGAGGTTATAGTGTTACAGTAGATGATTTCGATAACATTATTGTAACGGGAACTTTTTCAGGTCTTGCGTTTTTCAGTCCTTTCGAAATTCAAACTAATGGTAATACCGATGTTTTCGTTGCAAAATATTCTCCCGATGGTTCTGTGCTATGGGTGAAAAATTATGGAGATACTGGGTACGAATATGGATTTGATATCTCAGTTGATAATCTAAACAATATCCTGGTTACAGGACCGTTCAGAATTTTGGTTCTTTTGCTCTGCCATTTTATATATTCGTTTTAAAATATGATGAACAGGGAATATTCCAGTGGGCAAATCTTGCAGGCGGATATAATGGAAATAACAGCGGTTATGGCATAGCTGCGAACAGAAACAATGATGTTTTTGTGGTAGGATGTTTTGCAGATTCAGTAAATTTTTCTGGAACAATCCTTAATGCCGATCCCGGTGGCGATGTTTTCATAGCAAAATATAATGCTAATGGAATATTTAACTGGGTACGTCAGGCAGGTTTTAATAATAATAATGATCAGGCTGGAGCTATTGTTATAGGTGAAAATGATGAACTCTACATTACCGGTCACTTCAGAGACGTAGCTTTATTTGGGAGTTTCACTTTAATACCAGTTGGCTCCACGGATCTTTTTATAGCTAAATATGATCAGCTTGGAAATCCAATCTGGGTAAAGCAGGATAGTCTTTTGATAGATAGTTATGGCACCGGCATTTCCCTCGATGCAGCGGGTAACATTTCAATTATCGGCTCTTCAATTGGTCAACAGGAAAATAACAGTATTCTTATAGAAAGATTTAGTAAAGATGGTGAACAACTATGGAATAAATTAGTAGCCACTTCACCATCATATGGTTATCCTGGTGGAATAGCAAATGATAATAATGGGGATATAATAATGTCAGGTTATTATTATAGTCTATCCTCTCAAACTCAGGATATTTTAGTAGGAAAACTTCCATCTCCTGTATTATTACCAGATCCAAACCCATTTGATTTTGGAATAGTAGAAGTTGGTGGAAGTTTATCTAATACTTTATTGGTTTCAAATACAAGCAATGCAAATTTATTTTTATTCAATATTACATTAACCGGGACTAACCCGGAAGATTTTTCATTGCCAAATAGTTTTCCTCAGATTATACCGCCACAGCAGTTTGTAAATATTGATTTACAATTCTCTCCCTCAAGTGCCGGGTTAAGAAATGCATTTTTAATTATTGAAAGTGATGCAACGACAAGTCCCGATACTGTTTTTTTAACAGGTATTGGTGAATCATCTTTAATAATATTATCTACGGATACTTTAAATTTTGGTAATGTTCAAATTCCTGACTCATCAGAGTTAAATCTCACCTTATCAAACTTAGGTTCATTTGATATAACTATTAATAATTTTCAGATAACTAATAGTGAGTTTAAATTAGTTAATGCTTCTATCCCCGATACAATTCATCCAAGCGAAAACAGACTTTTAACAATTAGGTTTGTACCAAACACTTCCGGGCTAAAGGCAGGTTATTTAGTAATATCAAGCAGTTCTGTAAGTAATCCTGATACAATTTATTTAACCGGAATTGGGAATGCTTCTTCTCTCACATTATCATCCGATACATTGGATTTTGGAACTATAGATGTAAATAATTTTTCTGATTTAACCCTGACAGTTACAAATGGAAATTCATTTGATGTAAATATCACGGATGCATCCATTTCAGGAGTTGATCAGGGTGAATTCAATTTAATGAATGCGCCGCAATTTCCTGCTGTAATTCCAGCAGGTGGTTTTTTAAATTTTAATGTTAGGTTTTCTCCCACAGCTTCAGGACCAAAATTTAGCAGATTAATAATTTTAAGTAACACTTCAAGCAGTCCGGATTTAGTTAGCTTGGTTGGAAATGGTATAGAATCAATTATAGTTGATTTGCCAGATTCAATAATAATTGGTCAGAGTACAACAGTAAATGTCAATTCTCCGGGTCCGGCCTTTACATCAAACCAGTTTTTCTATAGAAGAACAGGAGAAAATACTTATCAGCAATCCCAGCTTACAATAAGCGGGACCAGTTATATTGTGGACATTCCACCAGAATTTTCAACAATAAGAGGCATTCAGTTTTATATAGTTTTTACCAGCCCTACTCAGGGATCTATTAGTTATCCGACAAACGATCCTGTTAATAATCCGGCATCTATACAGGTTCAAATTCCGGTATTAAATTTTTCGGGAACATTAACTCAGAACAAATATCAGATGATATCAATACCGTTAACATTGTCCGATCCCCAATTGAGTTCTGTATTAGAAGACGATTACGGTTTATATGATGATAAGCTATGGCGTTTTTTCAGATGGAATCCATCTGCTAATAGTTATTCCGAGTATGATAATATTAGCGTTGATTTTCAGCCGGGGAATTCATTTTGGTTAATCAATCGGAATGGAAATCCTTTCGATATTGAAAATGCACTTTCAGTATCTTCAAATAACTCATATACAATTACTCTTCTGCCGGGATGGAATCAAATAGCTGATCCGTTTGCTTTTTCAGTGGGGTGGGGTAGTATTGAGAATTCTAATTTAATATTGCAGGCTCCTGCCAGATGGAATCCGGATATTCAGGATTATGAATTTAATCAAACTGTTTTAAATCCCTGGGATGGCTATTGGGTTTTCAATTCAACAGAAGGAATTATTAACCTTAATGTTCCACCTGTAGAAAGTCAGTCAGATAATTTAGGTAAAAATATATTTAATAATTTTAGCAATGGTTTTATTATTCAGATAAAATCAAAATTGGAATTATCGGAAACACAGGATTATCAGAATTATGTTGGAATGGAAAGTAATGCTTTAAATAGTTATGATAAATTTGATATTCTTGATCCACCTCCAATATCAAATGATCTCAGGTTATCTATTTTTGCTGATGGAAAAGAATATGCTCAAAATATTATGTCATTATCCTCTGAAGGAGCTTATTGGGATCTTAAAATTGCAACCGGGCATCAAAATAAAAATGTTAATCTGTCTTTTGAAGAAAAAACACCATTAATGGAAAATTTCAAAATTTGGCTGCTGGATAAAGAAGGGAAATTTTCTGTCCCAATAATTAATAACAAAGCAATTGTAAATATGAAAGATCAAAATGAAAAGTTGTTAAGGTTAATTATTGGTTCAGAAGATTATGCCAACAGAGTTTCAGAGGAGATTTCATTGCTTCCTTCTGAATATGTTTTATTTCAAAACTTCCCTAATCCATTCAATCCGGA
>MHAF01000117.1:14484-22186 GCA_001802865.1 Ignavibacteria bacterium RBG_16_34_14 | reverse complement strand
GGAAAAAATAAAGAAGTAGAGAATAATCTTCAGGGAGCTTCCAGGAAAGAACAAAAAAAAATTGCGGCTGAATTAAGACAAAAAAAATATCAGGCAACCAAGGATTTCATAAAGAATATTAAACTGCTTGAATCAAAAATTTCTGAACTTGAGAAAAAAGAGAAACAGCTTGAGAGAGAACTTTCTGATCCTGATTTATATAAAAATCCGGAATTAATGAGACAGAAAAACTATGAATTTAATAATGTAAAGAGAGAACTTAGCCAGTTAATAATAGATTGGGAATTTAATACAGCTGAACTCCAAAAAGCAGAAGAAAAATTCAGTTAAACTTTAACACCGAGAAATTCTTCGGCAAGAGGAATTCCACCATATAAAGCAGCGTCATCTCCAAGTTTTGAAGCAATAATTTTCAATCCTTTTGCAGAACCTTCCATAACATTTTTATTAAATGATTTTTTAATCCTTGGCATCATAAATTTTCCAATAGCTTCTATCACTCCACCGCCTAAAACAATCATATCAACATTTAAAAGATTAGAAACACCGGCAAGCATTACACCAATTGTTTCGCTGGCTTCATTTATTCTTTTTACTGCTAAAGGATCTTTCTGATTAATTGCCTGGGATAAAGCTCTGCTTTTAATCCGTTCCTTATTTTTTACAAAACCTGAAAGTACGCTCTTCTTTCCTGACTTAATATCTTTTTCAATATTTTTTACAATAGCAGTTCTGCTGGCAACTGCTTCAATGCATCCCCTGTTTCCACAGCCGCATAGAGGTCCATCTTTTTTAACTACCATATGCCCAATTTCTCCGGCAACAAAATTTGATCCCCTGTATATTTTTTCATCAAGTATTAATCCGCCGCCTATTCCAGTACCAATAAAAACCACAAGCATATTTTTTGAGTTCTTCCCTACTCCGAATTTTTTTATTCCGAGAGCACCAAGGTTAACATCATTCTCTATTAAAACAGGATAAGGTATAAGCCCGTGCAGCCTTTCACCTATATTAAAATTTCTTAAACGAAGATTTGGAGCCAAACCAATTATGCCGGTAAATGGATTAACTGAACCGGGAACTCCAAGACATACTGCTTTTACATTAGACTCACTTAGATGAAGCTCATTTACTACTGCTTCAACAATTTCAGCAAGGCTTTGTATATATTTTTCTTTATTGTTACCGGGTGGAGTTTCTCTCTTTACTCTTGCAATAATTCCATCTTTAGAATTAATTGCTGCAGCAAGAATTTTTGTGCCGCCCATATCTACGCTTATTACACAGTCACGTTTCAGTAGATCCTCCTTGTTTTTCTAAGTAAAGTTAGAAATATTTTTCTTTATTGCTTTTGAAAGGAGTATTTCAGATTTATATTGCCCCTCTCTTCCAGCCTGAGAAAATTTCATTGAATAATAGAAAGAAGGATCTCCAAATGAGTTTTTATTTTCCATTTCCTTTTAGATTTCTCCTTTACCTAACTGGTATAGTCCTGAGTTTACATGTATCACTCTTGTGTCGTAATCACCAGCAATTTTTTTACTTATACTATGGACAAGTTCAATAATAGCTTTTCCTTCAACTAAACCACCTTCCTCTTCCATAAACATATAAGTATCATATCCTTCTACATATTTAGATTTCCTTTTAATCAATTTTCTTATTCCCCTTATAACTTCTAATCCAAGAGGCATTTTAATCTTGTCTGTTTCCTTATTTTTCCAAAGTCTATAACGATATGCGAGTATTATTTTAAATGGGGCAAACAATATCCAGTTTCCAATACCTCTTATTTTATTTTCCTGAATAAGCTTATATGTTAACTTCCAGAGCTCATCTTGTATTAAAACAAATTTATCTTCTTTAAGTTTTTCAAAATCATAATCATCAAAATGTTCAAGTATTGTTTTCCAACTTATTAGAATTTGATGTAATTTTTCTTCGCCATACCTTCCATATTTGGATATCGCTTTTTCAAGATGTTCTTTCTTTCCTCTTTTTAAATATTGTATTGCTGCAGAATGATAAGGTGGAGAATCAACGGCATGGCCTGTCCAGGTTAAAGGAAAAATTATTGCGTTATGGAAAAGAGTGGATGAAGAATACTTATCCTGTAACCAATGAATATTTTCCGATATATATTCATCCATTTCTTTACCTTTTTCAACCATTGTTGAAATGA
Source organism: Ignavibacteria bacterium RBG_16_34_14 (assembly GCA_001802865.1). Taxonomy (GTDB): domain Bacteria; phylum Bacteroidota; class Ignavibacteria; order Ignavibacteriales; family Ignavibacteriaceae; genus RBG-16-34-14. Next base: position 20,001 of record MHAF01000117.1, on the reverse strand, counting down.
TAGGATCATCAACTTCAATAGTCGTTGAAGATTCAACAAATTTTTTTAATTCACGAAAACTATTAAAGGTTTTCTCAGACATAAAAACTCATTTCTAAACACTCCTAGCTTTATTTAACCTGTTTTGAACAAGCTCGCAAACTGCATAATATACTTCTTCCCTTTCTGCTTTTGTTAAACCAACTGCATCAAATACTATATCATCTAATGCTTTGCGGTCTGGAAGCGGATTTGGTTTTTGCAAACGTATTGGTTTTTTTTTATCAAAACCGCATTCATCAAATAAAGAATACATACTCCTTTTCAAAATATCAGAATTGATATTTGGTAGTTTTATGTTAGGAATTAATATTTCTTTTACTTCATAAACTGGTAATTTCAAAGCTCCTTCGCCTAAAGATGCAAACCCTAATAGTTCTCTGAAAAAGGATAAGAGAGTTGAATTAAGAATTAGAGTATAATTCAATTTTTCATCTATTTTGTTGAAAGTAATTCCATAAAATTTGTCACTTTCATATAATAAAAATGTGGGATAATAAACTCTATTTATATCATTTATTGTTTCCATCCAGAATGTATTTGCATAACTCCAGTTTCCCAAATTATACCATAAGGATCTTGATGCACAAGTGGGTCTTAGATGATAGTTCATTTTTTCACCCCAATTTATATATTTGAGAATATTAGTACCCTTAAGTTTAGATTTATTATCACTACACATTATTACTTTATATTTCAAATCTTCTTTTTCTATTAATGGTTTGTTCAATTCTCTTGGATTTTTAATTACATCTTTTAAATATTTTTTCTCAATATCCCATTTTTTAATTCTATCTTCATCTAAAAAGAAAAATTCATTTGCACCACTTGTAAATCCACGTCTTATTTCAGCTATTTTTCTCAGCTTTTCTAATTTATCTTTTCCCTTTACTAAAACTGTAAAGTAAATATCAGGGGCTCTTAAATATTTTCCACCCCATTTATCTCCATCATAATGATATTTTTCATCCAAACCACTTTCGTAAAGTTCATTTTGTTTAATTGGATAAACTCGCCAGTTTTCATTCTTAATAATTTTATCAGCCTCGGATATTTTCAACATTTCCTCAGAAGTTGCTGTTTGTTCAAATTTATCCTTGAATGTAACAAACCTTATAAGATTTGTTGTCAATAATTTTTTCTTTTTTGTGGCAGCTACTTCATTCAATTTTATTGATTTACTGTCTTTAATAAATAAATTAATAGTTGTATTTACTTCAGCCTTTTCAAATGACCTTTGAGAGCTGTTGTTATAAATAGATTTTATTCTTGTTTTTCTTAAGAAGAATTCTTGTAAAGGTCCACCATAGCCAACATCTAACCATGAATTTGAGCAAATGAAACAGAGAATTCCTTTTTCTTTTAGTAATTGAATTCCTCGAAAATAAAAGTAAACATAAAGATCACTTTGCTTATTTATTTTTAGTTTGATGTCATCAAACAAATCTTCATATACTTCAACTAAATCATCTTTAGTTATCTCACTTTCAAAATTTTTAAAAAGTTCATTTAATTTTTCTTGTCTTACGTAAGGTGGATTGGCTATACAAATATCAAAACCAAATCCTTCTTTTTCTTCAAATACTTCTGCAAAATGTATCTCCCATAGTATATGATGGCTTTTATCAAACTTTTCATATTCTCTTATTCCAATTGTAGAAGCAAGAGTTTCTTCCTGTTTTATTATTCCATTTCTTAAATCTTCTTTTGTGAGAGTTGTTGGAATCTTTTTTTCTTTTCTAAGCTGCTCAAACTTGAAATAATTCTCTTTCATTCCCCGAAGCTTATTCGCTTCTTCCATAAAAAATACATCAGGACTTTTATTCTTCAGAATTAAATCGAGATTTATCTTTTCTCCCTTATCTTTTTCTTTTCCAATTATTGATAAAAGGCTGTCACCAACACGCAGCTTAAAATCAAGATTAGGTAATGCCGGAATGTTTTCTAAATCTTTATCTTCATTGACCTCAACACCATAATCAACTACAAGGGAAAGCCAGAAGCGAAGCTTTGCAATCTCAACAGCAAAGTAATCTATATCAGATCCATATAGATTATTCTGCATAATGCTAAGCTTTAATTGATAACGACTATTAGGATCAGCAAGTTTACTTTGAATTATTAAATTCAGTTTTCCCTGGCTAAGCTTCTCAGCTAAAGCCTGGTGAATTCCTACAAGTTCCTGCATCATTCTTACCGGGTAGGCACCGGAACCAATTGCAGGATCAACAATTTTTATATTTATAAGTTTATTATAAACCTCATAAGCTTCATCATCTGTTAAATCATCAGCTTTTCTTAAGTCAACAAGATGAGCAATGGCAGCTTTATCTATTTGGGTATGTTCTTCAAGAAATGTTTTTAAAGATTCTCTGCACATCAATCCAACTTCTGTTGGATGCGTATAATATGCTCCCTGCCCATGTCTTTCAGCTATTAATTCTTCATAAGCATAACCCAGCAAATCAGGATTAAGAGCAACTTCAATATCAAGCGGAGTATTCTCCTCAATTGTAAAGTTATAGGGATTAAGCAGCTTGTCAAAAACTAAATCAAAAGCCTCATTATCAACTTTAGCAGTTTTGTATTCCGAATCTTCTTCAAACAATCCGCCATTAAGAAATGGAACATTACCAATAATTTTTTTCATAGCATCAGGAATTTCTCTATTCCCGGCAACACTCAATCTGTTTAATCCTCTGAAAAATAAATGATAAAAAAATTGTTCCCACTGGTTTAAGTTTTTATTTCTTGTCCTCTGTCTGTTCAAATAATTTTTTCTTTCTTCAATGGAATCAGAACCTTCAGCAAATAGCCAGCTTTTCTTTTCAAGAAATTTCAGGAATAAGAGTCTGTTTATTAAAAGTTGTGTAAACGCCCTTCGCTTCTCTTGTTCCTTAATATTATGTACATATTTATCCTGTATTTTCTGGAACACATTTATCATCTCATCAAAGAACTTATCGGTAACCTTCTTAATATTAAAAGCTTCACTCCATTGTTGTATCCAATCCTTTTGATCTAACTGTTGAAATAAATCAACTCCTTCAGGCATTCTAAGAGAAGTAAGATTAAATTCACATACGGTTCTTAAATAAGTTGAACCATATTGCCACTCAAAAGTAGAAAGTTTTGCACTACTGGGATTTTCACCTTCGAAGTGAGCAATTGTATAATCCTGCCAGTTGTGTGTACAAATAAATAATAAATGATTTGGTTTCCATGTCGGGTAATCTTTTAATTTTCTTTTAGCTGGAGATAAACTTCTAACAATATTTCTTAGTTCAGTTATACTCGGTTTAGGTTTACCAAGAAGTAAGAAAAATATTCCCCAGGGCTGCACATCTGTAAAAGGTCTTAACTGAAATATTTCAGATCCCTTGAAATATTCTATTGGATAATCAAATTCATTTGTATTCCAGTAATAAGTTGCATCTTCAAATTCTATATCTTGTTCAATTGGCCAGTTAAGTTCATTTTTTAAAAATGCAAAAAATGTGGATTGATCTTTTATTTTTTGTACTTCAGAAATTTGTATTGGATTATTCATTTTTATTCCCCGACAATAAAGCCTATTTTTTTAATTGGTTTTTCAGGTGGTGTAAGCAGCTGATTAATAGCTTCAAAGATTGCCATAATCTGTTCATCATGCGTTTCTATTCTTAATTCAAGTTCCTTGAGTTTGCTCGCTAACTCTTTATGCGTAGAGAGGATTTCTCTTAAACGGACAAATGCTCTAACTACAAGCAAGCTTGTTTCTATTGCTCTTTTAGAATTTAAAACAGAAGCCAGCATAACTGCTCCATGTTCGGTAAACGCATTAGGCAAAACAGGTGAAAATTTTAATCGTGAAAGGTGGTCGCATTTTGCGACCACCTCTTGTTTTTCTCTCTTAGTAAGTTTGAACATAAAATCTTCAGGAAATCTACCTTTATTTCTCTTTACTTGTTCATTTAAACGTTTTGTTGTTACACCATAAAGTACAGCTAAATCAGCATCTATCATAACCTTTTTACTGCGTATAACCAGTATGCTTTTTTCTATTCTTTCAATTGGAATAACAGCAGTTTTTTTCATTCTATATTCTTTAATAGATTTTATTAGCCCACGACTTTTTAGCCGTGGGTTTAAATAAACCCAAAGGTTTTTTAACCGTTTCAACGGTTTACCGGGCCCTCTAACTAATTTCCATCCAGCACATCAGAGTTGCTTTTTCACCAGTTAATGCCTGCATATTTTTAAGATGTTTCTGCACAGCTTTTTGCTCTATAATTTTTAAATCTTTTCGTAACTCTGTCATTTCTTTTTTAACAACACGTAAAGTTTGTTCATCGGATTGAATAATATTATGTATAGTCTCTGTTGCTTCAATAATTTCATTTAGTTTATAGCTGTAAAAATACCATCTGCATTCGCCGTAATTTTTTTCTGTCATTTCTCCATCAGCTTTTTTTATTGGAGGCATTCTGTATGCTGCAAATATTCCTTTTGCTTCTTCTGTCTTCCCCTCTTTCCCTGTAAATAAACGTTTAGGCAGGTTAGGCAGCTCTTCTTTCAGCTTCGGATATTTGTTCATCAGTTCTTCATAAATCAATCTCATTCTTTCTTCAAATGACATTACACCATTATAAGTAGCATTGAAATCTTTCAATGCTTCAAACTCATCATCTGGTCTTAATAATTTTTTCCCCTCGATACCAAGTGTTTTGGATATTCGTAAAACTTTCCCTGATACCCTGTTATATAAATCTAAAAGTGAATCAAGATCATCAGGTGGAAGGAAATTCCAGAACTTAACTACACAATCTTTACGTCCTAGCTTCTTTTCTATTTCCGGGTCTAATCTTCGGTCAACACGTCCTATCCTCTGCATTAATCTTACAGGATTCCAGTGCAGATCATAGTTTATTAAAGAGTTTGCATCCTGCAGGTTTAATCCTTCAGAAAGAATATCAGTAGAAATAAGTACTTTTATCTGATCATCGATATAATTTGGAAGTTCATCAGGCGAGCAGTTGTAATAAGGTGCAAATCTTTTAATCACTTCTTCCCTGTTTTTGGAAGTAGAACTGTCGAGTTCCTCAATTACACCTTTAATTTTATTCTTTTTTATTTGTTGATACAAATATCTAGCAGTATCTCTGTACTCTGTAAAAATTATAACCTTTTTATCTTTAAGTTCTTTTGATTCTAAAACTTCAATCAGCTTATGCAGTTTATCATCGGATTTTTCAGATATATTTTTGTAAATAAAATCTAAAAACTTTTTTAGCTCATCTAAGTCTTTCTCTACGCTTTCAATTATTATATCTAAGAAAAATTCCTGTGCCGACAAAACTTCATCTTCAGCCGGTTGTGGTAATAAATCATCTTCTTCTAATTCTTCTTCCTGGTATTTCTCTGGAAATCTCTCTTTCCAGTGCTGCTCAACTATCTTCCAGAACGATTCATTTTTATTTTTCCATTTCTCCCATTTTT
>MHAF01000117.1:0-14473 GCA_001802865.1 Ignavibacteria bacterium RBG_16_34_14 | reverse complement strand
TGCGCCATTTTTCTTAGCAAGTCCTCGCAGGAAGCTTCAAAAGCTTTATAAGAAGATTCCATTCTTTTAAGAAAAGTAGCTCTAATAAGTGATATTACCTGAACTTCACGTCCGCTTATCCAAAGATCTTTTTTCTCATCTCTCTTCTTATAATTCTCAGGATTATATAACTTTAATTCAAGAAATGGGTCCTTCTTATTAAACGAATTCTTTATCTTGTTGAATAAATCCCCATAAATTTTCGCCAGCTTATATTCGGCAACCTTTGGATCATCTCTTTCAGGAAAATAAAATCCATTCTTTTCTTTTTGCTCGAAATAACTTTTCGCATAATTTCTGCTTCTCTGTATAACAAGTTCTTTAAATAATATATCTTGCCTTAAAATCTTTTCAGCTTCCGTAGCATCAAAATCTGGGAATAAAGTTTCTTCAGCATTTTGTAAAGTTTTTAATCCCATCTTCTCTTCAACTATTTTTTCCATTTTTACAAAGTAAGAACGTGTATCATTTATCCCTATCTTCTGAAAATATTTTCTATCCTTCCTTGAGAAATATTCTATCAGGTGAAGAATATCGAATAGTGAATTATTAATTGGAGTTGCAGTGAGAAAAAATATTTTTTTCTTATTTCCCTTATGGTCAATAAGATTAAATAACTCTTCCCCCCTTTGAGAAGCAGGATTTCTGAAATGATGCCCTTCATCAACAATAATCACATCGGCTAATTCTTTTATCCTGTTTAGCTTTGACTTAAAATTTTCTCTATGCAAATCAGTATGCTGCACTATTTCTATTTGATATCCGAAAGCTTCATCTCTATTGTAACCTAAATACTGTTCCAATCTTCTTTCCCATACACTTTCCCTTGCAGATTTAGGAACTATTAACACAACTCTTTTTCTTTCGTGAAGGAACTTTTCAATTAACATTAAACCTATATATGTCTTTCCAAATCCGACACCGTCGCATATTAAAGCTCCACCCCAGTTTTCAGCAATCCATAAAGCCTGATGATAACCATCTTTTTGAAGATCGTCTAAAATTTGATACAATTTTGATTCTCGTTCCTCCCAGGTTGACTCAGGTATTTCTTTCCCGAGAAAATATTCATACAACGCTTTAACATAAATTTCAAAAGGTGTGTAATGTTTTATGTGAGGTTGAATTACTTGTATTAAATCATCTTTTACATCTTCAGCTTCTTTCCAGTTTTCTTCAAACCATTTTTGCAAAGCTTCAAGATGATATTGCTCCCCCGTTAAGAGATTTAACTCTACATTTCTGCAAAGTCCCGGTTCAGTAAAATTACTTGATCCAACAATTCCATAATTAGAAAGATGTGGCTGCTTTAACTGCATTAAAAAAGCTTTTGAGTGAAATTTAGCTTTAGAGTAAACTTTTGCTTCAATTATTCTATTATCCAATGCATCTCTAATCGCACATAAACCACTTAGTTCATCGTTCTTCTCTTTCTCCTTTTCAATACTCTCATCACTTAGTCTTTTTAAGGCATTTACAAGTTCAGATTTTGTTCTCTTTGTAGCTTCGTCTCCCATTACTATTCGGATTTTTTTTAAATTATTCCAGAAAGAATCCAAAGCTAGCAATGAACCAATCTCAAATGTTCCTGTAGCAACATCTAAAGTTTCAGATTCAGGTAATAGTTTTTTTAGAGAATTTAAAAGAGTGTTATCCGGGTTATTATCAATAATAGTAGGTAATTTCAAAAAATTACTCCCCGCAAATTTTTATTATGACAAAACTTTTTATCAAAGATAATTCAATAGAAATTGAAATGATACTAATTTTAATATAAAATTTAGTTTTACTTCAACACTTATTCAATAAAAATTAAAATAATTATTCCTTAACACTAATTGTACATTTTGCAGCTACGGCAAATTGTTTCTCGTTGCCTTGCTTTATATGTTTGACCAATGAAATTAAAACCTCTTAAAAGATTCGGACAGAATTACCTTACTGATCCAAATATACTTAATAAAATAATTACAGAAATCTCTCCCAAAAACGAGGAAAATATAATAGAGGTAGGACCCGGTAAAGGCAGTTTAACCGGAAAACTTTTGGAAAAGGTAAATTCTGTCATAGCCATTGAAATTGATAAAAGAGTTCGTGAAGAGTTATCTGAAAAATTCCCCCGATTAAAATTAATCACCGGTGATTTTCTGGAAACGGATTTAAATGATTTATTTTCAATAAACAATAAGAAACTCAGAGTTGTTGGAAATATTCCTTATAATATCACATCTCCAATTCTCTTCAAGCTGATAGAAAATAATAATCTTGTGAATGATTCCGTGCTTATGGTTCAATATGAAGTTGCAAAAAGGATTAAAGGAAAAAAAGGGACTAAGGATTATGGAATACTCTCAGTCCTGTTAAATTTTTTCGCTGATGTAAAATTCTGTTTTAAGGTTTCACCTTCCTCATTTTATCCAAAGCCAAATGTTGATTCTGCAGTTGTTCACCTTTTCTTTTCGGAACGACCCCGACTTAAGTCGGGGAAAGAAATTAATATTACTGGTGAGATGAAATCTAACTTTATCAAAGTTGTTAAAGCATCCTTTGGTAATAGAAGAAAAACGTTAAAAAATTCCCTGAGTAATAGTATATTTATGAATATTGATTTTGAGAATTCAGGAATTGATTTAACCAAAAGAGCCGAACAGCTTGATATTGAAGATTTCCTGAAGCTAACTGAATTTGTTCAAAAACGAGAAATGAAAGACAAATAATAATATTAGAAAAATGAAAACTACAGGATGAAACTGATAAAATCATTCCTAAAAAATTTAAAAGCTTTTGATCTGGTAGTGGTTGTATTCTTCATCCTTCTTATCATAATAAATATTATTTATAGAGACAAAGTAGATCAGTGGCTGATTTTTGTTTTTATGAATGTTGGAATAATTCTTTTTGCTTTTCTAATCGCATTTCTTGAAAACAAATCTGATGCAAGAATCTGGAGAGTAATGCATTATTGGTATATCGCTCCTCTTATCATGATTACATTTAAAGAGCTTTACTTCATGATAAAACCATTAAGACCTGTTGATTATGATGCATTGTTCATACAGATTGACAGATGGATGTTTGGAACCGATCCGACACATTTTTTTTACCAGTATTCTCATCCTTTAATTACAGAAATACTGCAAATTGTTTATGGAAGTTTTTATCTGCTTCCAATCCTTCTTGGTTTATTTTTATTAAGAAAAAAAAGATACCTTGCAACTGATTATGCTGTCTTTTCCGTTGTTTATGGATTTTACCTCTCTTATATCGGTTATTTTGCTTTGCCGGGAGTAGGACCGCGTTTTACATTACACAATTTCGAAACAATAAATGAAGAATTGCCTGGATTGTTTTTAACCAATCCACTTAGGGAATTTGTTAATATAGGAGAATCAATTCCTGAAGGAACACAGAATCCTGCCGAAGTAGTTCAGAGAGATGTCTTTCCAAGCGGGCATACAATGTTAACTCTGATAGTTATGTACCTTTCCGTAAGATTAAGAAGCAGGTCAAAATATTTTTTTGTACTGGTGGGTTCTTTACTGATTATTGCAACCGTTTATTTGCGATACCACTATGTTATTGATCTTATAGGTGGATTAGTATTAATGATTTTTTCAGTCTGGTCAGGAAAATATTTATTTAACTGGTGGAGAAGGAAAACAGGTTTAGAAGAATTTGAGTATAAAAAAGCATGATAGAAATAATCATTGATTGCCATTCGATGGTCATTCAATTGTCATTATTTGTCATTCACCTAATTATAAGTTTTAAACCATGAATGACTATAAATGACTGCAAAGCAAATGACAACTGAATGACTTTAGTTGTTATGGAAGAAAAAAAAACTAAAGTAAAACGGATATTTGATTCTATTGCCGGAAGGTATGATTTTCTCAATCATCTTTTAAGTTTTGGCTTTGATTTTTACTGGAGAAAAAAAGCTCTCAAATTAACTGGATTAAATTCAGAATCTATTCTTCTTGATGTTGCCTGCGGAACAGGTGATGTTGCAATACAAGCAGAGAAAATGGGAGTTGAGAAAATCTTTGGCGCTGATTTTTCTCACAATATGCTTAAGCTTTTTAATGCAAAGAGTGAGTGGATAAAAGGTAAGAATATACAGATGGTAGCAGAATTTATTCCTTTAAAAGATGAATCTGTTACCAACATTACTGTAGCTTTTGGTGTGAGAAACTTTTACAATATTCAACAGGCTTTTAACTCTTTTTACAGAGTGCTTAAGCCAAACGGCAGAGCAACTATTTTAGAATTCAGAATGCCATCAAATAAAATCTTTAAAACCTTATATAAATTTTATTTTAAAAAAATTCTACCTGTAATTGGAAGTTTTATATCAGGTGATAAAGAAGCTTATCATTATCTTCCTTCATCGGTTGAAGAGTTTGATGAAAAAATAAAACTGCCCGAACTTCTGAGAAATTCGGGTTTCAAAAAGATTGAAATTTACAATTTAACTTTTGGTGTTACACAGGTTTTAATTGCCACACGATAACTAATTATCAATTCTATTATATTCTATAAGATTTTCAGTAAAAACACTTGTTGTATCATCAAGGTCAACACCATTGCCGGTAAAAACACCTACAATAGTTCCGCAGCCTTGCCACTTAACAAAACCTATACCCGAAGCTATCCAGCCAAGGGCAGTATAACTTCTGGCATTATCAAACAAACCAGGTTTAACCGTAAGAGTGAATTTCAATCTTACAGCTTCCACAATTCTGCTTGGGTTTAGGTTTAGATTAAGCGTATCCTTACCATCAAAAACAACTTTTAATTCTATAGGATTGAAATTAAATATCTGGTAATCAATATTCATCTTAAATACTGTCCAGCTGCTTATATCATATATTGGAAAAGAAAGTAGTCTCATTTCATCATCCAAAGTGATATACTGAAGAAGAGTATCCAAACCCGGAACTGAAGCTGCAAGTCCTGTAGTATCGAGATAGTAGAAAACACCACTTTTTTTACCTTCGTTATTGACTGAAAATCTGAAATACATAGAGTCAACAATTACATTTTGCCCTGTTAAAAATACAGAATCAATCTGTACCTGGTAAGTAAAATTACCCTTCACTACAATTCCATTATAAAATGTGCTTCTCGTTCCTGAAATTAGATTATTATTTGAGTCAGTTCTCTCAATATTATATTTATAATATGCATCATTTTCTGTAGGAAAATAAGAAGAATCTGCCACCTGGTTTTGTGGAGTTGGCTCATTAGTAGTAGATTCATTGCAGGCATTAAAAAAATAGAGTATAAGAGTTAAGAAAACGAATAAAATTAATTTCCTTTTCATATAATCTCCTTAAAGATTGTTATTTTCTTTTTTAATTTATTGAAAGCTTGTCCTCTATGGCTTATATTATTTTTTACCTCAGGTGGAAGCTCAGCCATAGTTTTGTTATATCCATCAGGAACAAACAATGGATCATATCCGAAACCATTTGTTCCTCTTCCGTACATAATTATTTTTCCTTTTATTTCTCCAAATTCTGTTATAAAATTCTTTCCATCATAATAAACAGCGCAGCAAACATACTTTGCTGCATGAGGTTCAGGATATTTTCTTAATTCATCAAGTAGCTTTTGATTATTCTCTTCATCTGTAGCATTCTCACCTGCATACCTTGCAGAATAAACACCGGGTATTCCATTAAGCTGCTCAGTTTCAATTCCGGAATCATCTGCTAAGACTGGAATTTTATATTTGATGAAAACCTCCTCTGCTTTTCTTATTGCATTACCTTCGAAAGTTTCTTCATTTTCTTCAATGTCTAATTTAGAATTAAGATCAAGTAATGATGTGATTTCAAACCCTGTATTTGAGAAAATATTTTTGACCTCTTTTATTTTTCCACTGTTTTTTGTGGCAAGGATCAACTGAAGCATAAAAATTAAATTCTTCTTAAAAGTTTAGTTAATTCTTCCAGACCATTATTATAAATCTCATATTCATCATACACTAAAGAAACGCCATCTTTTACAAACCATTTACCATCAATCATAACATGAATAACATCCTCCCGGGAACTTGAATATACAATATTGGAATAAATATGTTCTTCATCGTTTGAATAAACTTTATATGGATTATCAAGATCAATTAAAGCAAGATCAGCTTTTTTTCCCTCTTCGATACTTCCGGTTTCATTATCAATATGTAAAGCTTTTGCTCCTTCAATTGTAGCCATCCTGAAAATTGTTTCTGCATCTAGTATTGACGGTCCGTAAACGGGCTTTTGTATTAATGCAGCAAGTCGCATTTCTGTAAATGCATTTAATTTATTATTGCAGGCAGCTCCATCAGAACCGAGTGAAACTGAAATCCCTTTCTTTAAAAATTTTGGTACATCAGCTATTCCTGAACCAAGCTTAAGGTTTGATGATGGACAATGAGCAACTTTAACCTGCCGTTCTTTAAGAATATCAAATTCCTTTTCATTTACATGAATGCAATGCGCAAGCACAGAATGATCATCTATTACTTCAATTGAATTGAAGTATTCAATATTCTCCTGTTTAAATCTTTTTCTTACTTCAGTAAGTTCTCTTGTATTTTCTGAAGCGTGAGAATGAAATAGGCTACCGGGAAAATCATTCATCATCCTTCGTGTTTCTTTCAGCAAGCCTTCACTGCATGTAAGAACAAAACGTGGAGCGAAAGCATATTTTATCCTTCCATTTTCAGTATTGTGAAAACTCTTTGCCAGTTCCGAAGAATGTTTTAATTCATCTTCCGTTGTTGAGCAAAAAGGTTCAAGCAGATCATTTTTATCAATTAAACATTTTCCCCCAAAAGCTCTTATACCCGAATTTATTAATTCTTCAAAAATTATTTCCTGGTGTCTTAGTGTTCCCATATCAAGAATTGTTGTTGTTCCACCGCGCATTAATTCATTCAATCCAAGTTTAACAGAAACTGCAAGTGAGCTTTTGTTTAGCGCATTTTCATATGGAAAAATTCTTTTCTGCAGCCAGTCAAGAAGATCAAGTTCATCAGCAAGACCCCGGAATAATGTCTGGCACAAGTGAATATGAGTTTGAATAAATCCTGGAATAAGTGTAAGGTTTTCACAAACTAAAACTTCACCTTCGAAAGATTCTGCTTCCGATTCCTTAAACTTCCTGACTGACTTTATAATATCGTTATCAATTTCAACTGCAGTGTTTCTAAGAATGCTTCCTGCTTTATCCGAAGTGATAACCTGTTTTGGTATAATCAGCTTTTTAGTTTTCTGTTTTTTCATTTAGGGGTTAAGTTATTTAGTTACTGAGTTATTTAGTTATCAAAAGCAATTTAAACAATTTAGCAATAAACCAGTTAGCACAATTCTACTATTCCATCATTCCACTATTCCATTTTTCTCTTCCTCTTCATTTTCCCAATCATATTTTATGTAAGGATCTTCTTTTCTAAAAATGAAAGCGATAATAATACCTGAGATTCCTCCAAATAAATGAGATTCCCATGAAATTCCTTTCATCCCCGGAAGTACGCCCCAGATCAATCCTCCGTAAATAAAAGTTATAAGCAAAGCTATAGCAATTGATCTGTTATCTCTTCTGAAAACTCCGCTGAAAAATAAAAAGCCGAGCAAACCATAAATTATTCCGCTTGCACCAATATGGTAAACCTGTCGTGCAAACAGCCAGACGAGTGTTCCTGTAAGCAAATATATGAGAGCTAAAACTTTTAATGATGAATTTGGATAAAAATAAATTACAGTGATGCTTAAAATCAGTAATGCAGGAGTGTTTGAAATAAGATGAGTAAAATCAGCATGAATTAATGGAGAAGATAAAATTCCGGCGATACCGGAAATTTTCCTCGGAAGAATTCCATATTGAGCAAAGGGGATGTTAAAAGTTGATTGTGAGATATAGAGCATCCAGATTATAATTATAAAAGCTACAGGTATTAAAATGCTTTTTTTTCCTTTGGTCAATTCGAACCCGGTTTGATTAATTTCTTTCTGCAATGCGATCTCTTAGTGATGATTTTAAAAAATATAAATCTATCTTTTCACAAACTTAATTCGGAATAATTTATATTAAAAGCAATACTTCATTTCATAAAAAATAATCGGAAGAAAAAAATAAAATTATTTGATTATGACTTTTAGAATAACTGTTTTTTTGAGAAGGGGAAAAAATAATTTTGAAATTATTCTATAAAAGATACTATCGCTTTAAGCGATAGTATCTATAATTAAAATGAAAAATGATTTTTAATTTGCTCCCAAGCCTTTCAGAATGTCGGTTATCCTTTTCTTATTTGTATCATCAGCTACCATATTATAAGCCTTCTGATAATATTCTTTTGCAAGTTTTTCCCTCGCCTTCAATCATATATCCTTCGCCCAAACTATCATATCCATTCCATGATTCCGGGTAATATTCAACATTCTTCTTAAAAGTTTTAATTGCCTTATCAATACGATTTGACAAAGAAAGAACTAAAAAAGTATCTTATGCTAATTATTTTTTAATCATCCATTATTAATTTTGGCTTATATTAGTTTAAATTATATTTAATAGAAATAAAAGGAAGTAAACGGAAGAAAAAATATCCCCGGCAAATGATTTTGAAGATCATTTCTCTGCTTACGAGTAAAGGATTGAGAAGGTTAACTGAGCTTTCTTTTTCATTTAATTTTTTTAATTATCTATTATTAAATGTTTGTAACAAGAAATTATAAATTAAAAAACGTTTCTTATTTCAGTATAGTTGGAACTTTTGCAGGTTCAATAATTGGGTTTCTTCTGAATTATATTGACAAAATGGATGTTCCAAGTCCGACCCTCAGAGGTTTGTTTGTCGGGTTTTTGGTTGGTACTACCATCGGGTTATGCGAAGAGTTTCTGTTCTTGGGCAGGTTTAGAAACAAAACATACTTCTTCCTATTATTTTTCAGAACATTTGTTTACTCGTTTGTTTTCGCTTTTTGTGAACTACTAATTAATTCCGGCAGTAATTTCATAACCAGGGATTTGTCTGTTAACCAATCCATATACTCTGCTTTGTTCGAAGAAAATTACCTTCGCGATCTGTTTATAATTATTTTTATTTCATCTTTTTTAATTGCCCTTCTGCAGATAAGAAGACTTCACAGACCCGGAGATCTGATAAAATACGTTACAGGGAAATATCATCGCCCTGAAGAAATTAATAAAATATTTCTTTTTATTGATTTAAAATCATCTACTTCTACGGCAGAGAAGCTTGGTAATATTAAATACAGTTCTTTCCTAATTGATTATTTCCATGATATGACAGATGCCATACTGATGTCTAAAGCTGAAATTTACCAGTATATAGGAGATGAAATAATATTAACCTGGTCCTTTGCAGATGGAATTAAGCATTCCCGATGTGTTCATTGTTTCTTTGATATAAAAAACACGATAGAATTAAATAAAGAAAAGTATATGAAAAAGTTCGGAATCAATCCGCAATTTAAGGCAGCTATGCATGCAGGCAGTGTATCTGTTACCTGGATAGGAAGTATAAAAAAAGAGATTGTTTACCATGGAGATGTCTTAAACACAACTGCAAGAATCCAGGATGAATGCAACAAGCATGAACAGTACTTTTTGATTTCTGAATATATGCTGAAAAACCTGAAACTTCCCGAATATTTGAGATCAGAACTGGTAGGTGAATTGCAATTGAAGGGAAAACAGAAGAAAGTAAAAATATACGGATTAAAGAGCATTGGTGAAATTTAACCGATTGAGAATTTTTTTATCTTTGGATGCTATATCTGACTTCGATTTGATGCTTTTCTCTTTAAATTAAGTGAAAATAAATAACAGAGGAGACAAACATGCCAGATCAATTGTTACTTTATATCGGAGCTACTATCACTTTTTTATGGGGAGTTGCTCACCTGTTTCCAACTGCTTCTATAGTTAAGGGATTTGGAGAAATAACTGCAGATAACAAAAACATTATTACAATGGAATGGATTATTGAAGGAGTTGCACTGATTTTTATAGGAGTCGTTGTTGCCGGGGTTACTTTTATCGGAGCTGATAATAATGTTTCTGCATTTATTTATTTAGCTTCCTCATCTCTTTTAATTGTGCTGGCAATAATTTCTTTGTTTACAGGTTTTAAAGTTAACTTTTTCCCTTTTAAGCTTTGCCCTGTACTGTTTACTCTTTCAGCAATACTGATATTTCTAGGTTATTAATACTTCCACTGCTAAATCGCTATAACGACAAGTTAAGAGAAACGATTGTGGATGGACAAAAAGGTAAACTTATTTCAGCAAAACCATCTTCTTAGTTTCAGAATAATTACCTGCTTCAAGCTTGTAAAAATAAATTCCGCTGGATAATTGTGAAGCATCAAACTCAACCTCATATTCTCCCGGAGATTTTTCTTCATTAACAAGAGTTGCTACTTCTCTTCCAAGAATATCGTAAACTTTAAGCGTAACAAAGAGATTCTTCGCTTCGCTCAGAATGACACCAGATGGGATTACAAATTTTATTTTTGTAGTTGGGTTGAAAGGGTTGGGATAGTTTTGGAAAAGTTCAAAATTCTTTACAGAAATATTATCTTCATCTACTCCAACAGTAAGCTGGTTAAGATCAAGTCTGTACATTGATCTTCCGTGAGTTCCTATTGCAAGATAATTTTCTGTTGGATGAATCTTCATATCATAAACAGAAACAACTGGCAAGCCTATTCCTAAAACTTCCCAGCTTATTCCACCATTAAAACTAACAAACGCACCAACATCACTTCCAACATAAAGCCAGTCAGGATTGTTATTATCAACAGCAAAAGCATTAACAGGTGCATCAGGAAGATTGTAACTTATGTTTGTCCAGCTTGAACCCATATCTGTACTTTTAAATACGTGCGGCAGCGGGTCTCTCCACTTTAATCCTGAAAAAGTTGCATAAATTATATTTGCATCTTCAGGATCAACAACAACTCTTGTAACCCATCTGTCAGGTAATTCAGGTCCAAGTGAAACATCTGTCCAATTATTTCCATAATCAGTAGTAACCCAAACGTGGCTGTCATCAGTTCCCGCATAAATAACATTTGAATCAGATGGAGCAACTGCAATTGTTGTAACAGTGCCAAGTCTTGTCCCAGGAATTCCATTAGTTAAATCATCGCTTATCGCTGTCCAGCTTGCTGCACCATTGATTGTTCTGTAAACCCTGTCAGTTCCATAATAAAGAACACGAGGATTATGAGGAGCCATAATAACCGGAGTTGACCAATTTGTTGGCTCACCTCCATTAATTCCATTGGTTGCAGGTGAAAAATTTAGACCCCCATCAATAGATTTTTCAAGATTACCAAACTGCCATTCCCCATAAATAATATTTGGATTGGTGAAATCAACATTAACATAAAAACCATCACCGCCAATAATTCTATCCCAATCATCCAAACCTCCTGTATTTGTTCTGATCGTATTATTATCCTGTGTACCTCCATAAAGCTTTTGTGGATTATTTAAGTCTAAACCAATTTCATAAAATTGTGTATTAGGTAATTCAGCAGGCTCAGACCAGATTATTCCTGCATTAGTTGAAATATTAATTCCTCCATCATTTCCATTAATAATATAATTTGGATCAGTCGGATGAAAAGCTAAAGCGTGGTGATCTACGTGTGTATCAAAATTTACAGACCAGTTTGCACCGGAATTTGTTGTTCTCATAAATCCTACATCCATTACATAAATAATTTGCGGATTGGTAGGATGAATTCTAACCTGACCGAAATACCAACTGAAATTACTTACACCATTAGAATTCCCTATTTCATTATCAGGATCAGCATTGATCCAGGTATTACCATAATCGGTTGTTTTGTATAAACCTAAATAAACAGCTCCATCATTATAGAGAGCATATGTTATTTCAGGATTGGATTTTGACATAGCCAACCCAATTCTTCCAATATCCTGTGTATTTGCATTTGGCAAACCTGTTGAAGATCCAAGTAATTCCCAATTATTTCCTCCATTCGTTGTCCTGTAAATTCCACCTGATGGACCATAAAGATGAGATGAGTTTGGTCTTCTTACCCTTTCCCACATTGCAGCCATTAAGAAAGAAGGATTGGTCGGATCCATAACAATATCAATTCCACCTGTTGAATCAGAAACAAACAAAGATTTAAACCATGAATTTCCGCCATCCGTACTTTTATAAATTCCTCTTTCAGGATTCGGTGCAAAGTAGGAACCAACAGCAGCTAAGTAAATTATATTTGTATTAGTAGGATCAATTACAATTCGTCCTATTGAAACTGTTTCTTCAAGTCCTAAAAACTGCCACGTGCTTCCTGCATCGGTAGATTTAAAAACTCCACCGCCGGCAAAGTTATTATGTCCACCGTTTGCTTCACCTGTTCCTACAAAAACTATATTGGGATTTACGGGATCAACAGCGATATCACCAATAGGCAAAACATTCTGATCATCAAAGATGGGAAACCAGGTTACACCCGTATCTGTAGATTTAAAAACACCTCCTGTTGCAGAAGCAGCATAAACAATACTTGGATTGAGAGGATTAAATTCAATATCAACAACTCTTCCGCCGATATTAATCGGACCTGCAAATTCCCACTGAACACTACTTAAACTTTTTTTGTTTAATTGTTCCCTTTTCATTTCTTTAACCTGTTCAATGGCATCTATATAAGCTTTGGGGTCAGCATTGAAATAAGGATAGGTTCTTTGAAGCCATGCCCACTCGTAAGGATAAGCATGTTTATCAAAATCAGGTTTTAAAGATTTTTTATTAAATGTGAAAATTCCATTAAAGGATGGGAAGAAAATAAATGAAAGCAGTGCAATCACAAAAGCTATAAGCGGATAAAAATATTTTTTCATATTGTCTTGAGATTTGTTTGATGAAAATTTCGTTAAATATTATTCTTCAATCAAGGAACAAATAATAGAAAATATCATTGGTGTACAAAACAATTTCAACCCCTATTTTGTCCCTTACGGGACTTGAAATTTTGGGGACTCGGATTCTTATAAATATTTAGTCCTTACAGGACTATATTGAACGTCTTATGTCCCGATAGGGACAAAATATTTATAGCATATAACAACAAATAGAATCTGAAGTCCCATCGGGACGAAATATAAAATTGTTAGGACAGATTTGGAAAATATTTTTTATTCAAACTTTTGTTTACTGTTATAGACCCAGATATTATATTAAGTGAAACTAAAAATGGTTTATTTAAGTGTCATCATTTCCAAACCAATATTTATCCAAATCAGATTTTATAGTTGCGAGGAATTGTCCAGCCAAACTTTATTACAAAAAATTAAAATATCCATCAATAATAGATGAAAGCGGATATATGGAATATCTTGCTGAAGGTGGGTATATGGTGGGTAAACTTGCAACTCTGCTTTTTCCAGATGGTATTTTGATTGATACAGATAGTGATCAAAGAAAGGCCATTGAACTAACAGAAGAATATTTATCACAAGAAAATATTACTTTGTTCGAAGCGGCAATCTATAGCAACCTGAAACTTGTAAGGACTGATATTTTAGAGAAGAAAGGGAAGAATATTAATTTAATAGAAGTTAAATCGAAGTCTTATGATTCAACTGATGATGAAGATATAAAGAAGAAGTTGGATAAAGAACTTAATGATTACATTGAAGATGTAGCTTATCAATACTATGTATTGAATGAAAGATATCCTGAGTTTGATATCAATCCATATCTTTTCTTACCTGATAAAGCAAAAAGAACAAATATTGAAGGTCTTAATCTGATATTCAGGTTAAAAGAAGATGAAGATTATAATTCAAAAGCCTTCAGGAAATATATTGTTGAATATGATGAGAACAGATTAGCAGAAATAAGAAGTGATAACATTATGACTCTTGTAAATGTTAAGGATAAAGTACTCGCAATGCTGGAAATGATAAGACGGGAAAGTGCAAGATTTATTGAGAGTTTAACTGATCCTATAAAAAGAATTCAAGTTGAACTTACTAAGGATTGCTTTAAGTGCGAGTTCACCGAAATAAATACTTCTCATGTACTAAGCGGTTATGATGAGTGCTGGAAAGAAATGCCGGAACCTGATTATCATATTAAAGACTTATATAAAGTTGGTTCACTTGGAGGTTGGCGAAATCCAAAAGCTAATATATGGATTAAAGATAAGAAGTTATCTGCATTTGATATTGATGAACAAGAATTAACAGGTAAAATTGGAGAGAGACAGAAGATTCAATTAAAAAGCACACGGGAGAATAAAGAATGGTTTTCTCCATTATTAGAAAGGGAATTAGATTCCTGGAAATATCCATTACACTTTATTGATTTTGAAAATACATTAACAGCACTTCCCTTTCATAAAGAAATGAAACCTTATGAAGCGGTT
>MHAF01000116.1:5361-11948 GCA_001802865.1 Ignavibacteria bacterium RBG_16_34_14 | reverse complement strand
AAGTACTGATGATGGAGTCACCTGGTCAAATATTCATACTATAAACAACACTGTATGGCAGGATATTGAGTACACATTTCCTACCCGTGGTTCCGATGGTATAATAGCAGGAGGTTTATTTGGAGTTTATGTAAGATCAAACGATAACGGAGCAACCTTTGTAACCCCGCCAACCTTTACTTCTAATGATATAAACGATTTTCTTGTTGATCCTTCTGATCCTTCAGGTAATACAATTTATGCAGCAACAGCAGGCGGTGGAGTATGGAAAACAACAAACTTCCTTACAAATGATCCAAACAATATTGTGTGGACACAAACCTTCGGGGCTAATCAAAATGTGAGGTCTATGACGATGTTCGATAGCCAGAATGGTACTGCAGTTGGTAGCAGCAGCACTAATGGAATTATTTACACTACTCAGAATGGATGGAATTCAGTAAATACAATTAATATTGGGGATGATGATATTCCATTTGATGTTGCACACTATACCTCTGATAAAATTACCGTCGTGGGCAGAAGTGGTTTAATCCTGAATGGATTTCCAACTCAATATGCATACTCAAGTCTTACTAATTCTAATGTGAATGACGTTGAATTTATCAATTTCATTAACTCTGAAGGTGAACAATCTAATGAATACGGTTTTGCAGCCGGAATCGGAGGAGTGATTTTAGCAACGACTAACAAAGGAAATGAATGGACAGCATTGCAGTCAGGGGTAACGGGAATTCTGAGTGGTGTTACAGCCAAGGGATTCCCACCTGAAAACCTTCTTGTAGTAGGATCAGCCGGTCAGCATGTACGCAGCACTGATGGCGGAAGTACTTTTAAACTAATGACAATTGCCCCGACCGGATCGTTTTATGATGTTAAGTATACCGGAACAAATTCCGCTGTAACAGTTGGAGACAATGGCAATGTTTATTTAACTACAAATCTCGGAGCTAATTGGAATCAACAGCAATCCGGTATTACAGACCGGCTTTTAGGAATTGATTTCGATCTCAATTATTTTGAATTTGAAATCGGCAGAACAAATAATTCAGGGGGGGATTCATTATTTGGCATTGCTGTGGGACAAAATGGGCGAATCATACGAACCTTGGATGGAGGTATAACCTGGGAAACTAAAACCTCCCCTACAAACTTGAGTCTTTTTGCAGTTGATATAGCAGATCGGCTTAATGCTTTTGCAGTTGGATCAGTTGGTGTGTTCATTAGAACTACAGACGGAGGCGAAACATGGACACAGCTTCCTACCAATTTTAATGGAACTATTAACTCGTTATCTTTTATCAGCCCGACAATTGGTATCCTTAGTACAAGTACAGGTTTACTGCTGCGAACTTTAGATGGCGGTGAAACATTGGATACGCTTGGCTCAATAAGCAATAACAATCTGCTTGATGTTCAGATGTTTGATCCATTTTCTGCAACAGTTGTTGGCGGGTTAGGAACTATCATTCATGCAGAACCAGACAGTATTATAATTGTAGGAGTAAGAGAACAACTGCAACAAAGTATAATACCGTCCCAATTTTTATTAGAGCAGAATTATCCCAATCCTTTTAATCCCACTACCACAATTAAGTTTGCTTTACCAAAAGAATCTTTTATAAAACTTGAAATTTTTAATTCACTTGGAGAGAAAGTTTCAACACTTGTTTCAGAAACTTTATCAGCAGGAGCTTATGAGTATGAATTGGATGCAGGAAGTCTATCAAGCGGAATTTATTTCTACAGACTTCAATCAGAAAATTTCATTCAAACCAAAAAATTAATATTTATGAAGTAGTATAAATTTTACTTAAAAGTTTATTTCAACCTTGTGTATATTTACTAAAAGTAGTTTAAGATATTTAAAGAAAGGTTGATTGAAATGAATAAAGTTTTATTGATGTTTTTTGCAGCAGCGTTGTTTTTATTTACTGCCTGTGATAATAAGGAAAATGATATTCAGCAGTTACGTTCAGATCTTCCCAATACTCATGTTGTAGAAGTAACTGAGCATACAAATGCTTCAAATTATACTTATATGAAAGTTAAGGAAAAGGATAATGAATACTGGATTGCTGTTCCTCAAATGGAAGTTGAAGACGGAACCATTTTATATTTTACGAGAAGTATGGAAATGAAAAATTTCCAGAGTAAAGCTTTAGATAGAACATTTGACTCAATCTTGTTTGTTGAAGATATATCTCAAATTCCTCATTCTTCAGATGGAAAAATATCTCATCCCAATGTTGAAGCAACAAGAGAAGATGTAAAAGTTGAGCCGCTTAAGGATGGATATACCATTGCAAAAGTGTTTGACGAAAAAGAATCTCTTGAGGGGAAAAAAATAAAAGTAAAAGGCAAAGTAGTAAAATATAATGAGGGAATATTAGACCGTAACTGGATTCATATTCAGGATGGAACCGGTGACCAGGGGAAACATGATTTGGTTATTACAACAACAAGCTCAGTCCAAATAGGGCAAACAGTTATTGCTGAAGGAACTATTGCTCTAGATAAAGACTTTGGATCCGGTTATGTGTATTCAGTTCTTCTGGAAAACTCTGAAATAAAAGTTGAGTAGTTTTTAAGGAATTGTCATTGTGAGGGATGAAATGACGAAGCAATCTTTTAAAAAATGAGATCACTTCTCCCGATTGAAATCGGGATCGTGATGACAAACCAATTTTACCTTAAGGTAAAATTCTCACCAATAGCATAAGTAATCAGCATTGTGAGTGAAATTATACTTACTGCAGTTACAAAAATGTTGGCAGCTTTTGGCGTGAATGAAATATCGCTGTGTATTATGTTATTCTCTTTCCATATTTTTATGGATAACATAACAATCAAATTAAGAGCGACAGATAAAGCCAGCCCCATCAGGAAAACAAGAGGAGAAATTATATTAAACCACCATAAAATTTCCTTTGAGGAATAAAAAATTTCCAGCGGGTTAAAGAGAATTGAAATTCCTAATCCATATTTTAGTAGGGAAGTTCCGATAAAATAAACTGCAGGAAAAATAAATAAGACACTTACGACAAAAACAACATTAGGTTTTAACCATTCAGCGGAAAATTTCAACCCGAAAAGATAAAAGGAATATCTCTCCAAGGATTTTTTCAGAAGAGAAGTAAACTCACTAACATCAATTTCAAATGCAAAAGCAAGTGCAAGAAGACTTTCCTGCGAACATCTTCCATCAAGTTCTATCCTTTGAATTGTGCGGATGCTTAAAGAAGCAATTTCTGAAAGCTGAGCTTGTGACCACGCTTTCTCAAGTCTTAAGGCTTTAACTTTTTCAGCCAGGAGTAATGATTTCATATTTTATTCTTCATTCCTTCTTTTTATGCAAACATAAATTATTATATCTTATATTAAAACCACTTTTTAGCGACAGACTAACGACAGTTTTGTGACAATCTGTGAGGTATAAAGGTATAGGGTATATGAGAAATAATAATTTTGTATCTTTATACCATATACCTAATTAATCCTTTCTCCCGGCATTTCCTGGTTGTTCTGGAATAAGATCATTTTGTTGAACTCACCATTTTCATTTGCTATAAATTCTATTTGTGCAGGCACAACATTATAATAAAACTTTGTTTCAGATTGTGGAAATATTTCAAATTCACCCTGTCCGGTTGCCTGTGCAAATACTCTATCTCCATCAATTCTTATTGTAATTACAAAATTCGGGAAGAGTTGATATTTACCTTCATACTTCATTAAAAGAGCATTATCTATCTTGATTTCTTTTGCTTTGTAGTCAACACCAAGTTTTTTAAGCATATTAATTCCATTCGTATTTCCTGGGTTCAATTCAAGAGATTTTTCATAATATTTTATCGCTCCTTCTTTATCGCCCTTAACCATCAATCCTTCAGCATAACTATCGTAGGTGTTAAAAGCATCAGGGTAAACTTCCATATTTAGCCTGAAAATTTCTATTGCAATATCCACTTTATCCTGTCCCAGGTAATTATAGCCCAATGTATTTAACTGTGCTTCTGAAAAATCATAATCATCCCTCTCCTCACTTTTTATTTTTTTATATGTTGTTACTGCTTCATCAATTCCTTTTTCATCAATGACACCAGCTAAAAAATCTATTATTGGTTTTTTAGGATATTTATAATCATAGTTATTCAAAATTTTAGCAATTTCAGTTGACATCTCGCTAAGAGGTGCATTACCAGTATTATTGAAAAGAATTATGGTTTGGTTTTTATCAACCAAACGAGAAAAGTTTGTATTAAAACCGTTTATGCCACCTGAATGAGCGATAGTCCTAACACTATCGGATTCACTAAGTTTGCTCCAGAAAATTCCCCATCCATAACCATAATCTGATAGAAAAGGAGTAAACATTTTTTCTTTACTCTCTTCAGAAAGAATTTTATCTGTATAAAGTGCCTGGTCCCATTTAAAAAGATCTTCAACGGTTGAATACATATGTCCCGCACCCATTGCATTAGGCATAAACATATAAAGATCATTTGTAAACTGATTACCGAATTTCAAATACCCAAAAGCTTTCTTCTTAATTATTGATTCATCATCTTCAGAACCCGTATTCTCCATTCCAACCAGATCAAATATTCTTTCTTTCAATAGTTTACCAAAGTCTTTTCCGGTAACCTTCTCGGCTATTATTGCAAGAAGATAATAGCCGGTATTATTGTAAGAAAACTCTTTCCCAGGTTCAAATTCAAGATCTCCGCTGTGAAAATGTTTAATGAAATATTCTTTATCATAATGATTGCGTAAAGAATCCAACCAGACATTTGGTGTATTTGTATAAGATATAATTCCGGATGTATGTGTTAGCAGGTGATGAATTGTTACTTTATCTCCCGTTTCTTTTCTATAATCCGGCAGGTAGTCTGTAATCTTTCCATCAAGTTTTATTTTACCTTCCTCAACAAGCCGCATAATTATAGTTGCAGTGAATTGCTTTGAGATTGAGCCGATCCTGAATTTAGTATCAGGTGTATTTGGAATATTCCATTCTAAATTTGCATAACCATATCCTTTGGAAAGAATGACATCTCCATCTTCAGCTACAAGAGCAGTACCATTAAAAAGTCCATATTCATAATACTTATTTAACAAGTCGTCAATTTTTTCAAATCTGCCTTGAGAAAAAATATTGCCGGCAGCAGAAATGATTATTAGAGCGAATAGACTAGTAAATAACTTTTTCATAGCATCCTCTTCTAAGTGATTTTTAAGATTTAGAAAATAATAAAATCATCAGGATAAAGTTAAAGATTAATTATGGACGGCTTATATAAATGTTGAATGAGCCACTAATATATTGATTAGTATATCTTAGGAATTTTCTTCTGCGGATATTGAGCTAAAGTCATCGAGGATTATGTAATCAGCTATGAGTTTGTCAAACTACTGTCATTCCGAACCTGCTTGCCGGCAGCAAGGATAGTTTCGGAATCTACTGGATTTTTTGAGGGTCAGACTCCATATAGGTGATTATTAGCACAAAAATAAAAAGCTTTTTAAATGTTTAAGTGAATCATTTTTCAACAAGGTGAATCTAATTACCAGGTAATTTTTCAAGTATAAAATCAGGCAAAGGTAAAAGAATGGAAACTCTGCAACTTTCATCAATACGCGAACAGCTTTACCTACGCAAAGACAGGCTTAATGATGTGATTAAACAGATGCCTGCGCATTCAAATCTTATAGGCTTGCTTAAGCAGGTTGATAGTGCCCTTGAAAAAATTGACCACGGCAATTATGGTATCTGTGAAGTCTGCCATAGCTCTGTTGAAGAAGAACGTCTTTTTATTGATCCGTTGATATCAGTCTGTCTCGGCTGTTTGAATGAAGCCCAGCAGCATGCTCTTGAAAGCGACCTTGAATTTGCAGCAAAGATTCAGAGAAACCTCCTGCCGAAAAACAATCAATCAGTCAGCGGGTGGGAGTTCAGTTATCATTACAGTCCTGCTGGTCCCGTAAGCGGAGACTTTACAGACATTATTCCTTTAAATGATGATTCTGCAATATTTATTATCGGCGATGTATCCGGCAAAGGAATTTCTGCTTCACTAATGATGACACATCTCCATGGATTAATACACAGTCTGCTTTCATTCGGGCTGCCGGTTAATGAAATAGTTAAGAAAGCAAACAGGCTTTTTAATGAAAGCACTCTCTATACAAATTATGCAACAATGGTTATCGGCAGAGCTTATCCTGACGGCACTATTGAAATTGCCGTTGCCGGGCATAACCCGCCTTTGCTTGTAAGAAACGGAAAGGTGCAGAACATTCCGGCTACAGGAGTTCCGGTCGGGCTTTTCGCTGAAGCGGAATATGATGTTAATACTTTTACATTGAATGAAGGAGATACACTTTTGCTTTATACCGATGGCTTAACTGAATCCGTTAATGAATCCGCCGAAGGCGGAGAGTATGGTGAACAGAGAATTATAGAACAGCTTGCAAGCACCAATGGCAAAGCTCCAAAAGTTTTAATTGATGGACTTATACAGAACCATAGAACATGGTTAAAGGATTCCAAGCCTGCAGATGATGTTACAATATTGGCTGTCAAA
>MHAF01000116.1:4932-5016 GCA_001802865.1 Ignavibacteria bacterium RBG_16_34_14 | reverse complement strand
AAAGCAATACCAACAGATGATGATGCCACAGCATTTGCAGATATGGTACAAAGACAAACTGATGCTGTCAGCAGTGATTCACGG
>MHAF01000116.1:930-4704 GCA_001802865.1 Ignavibacteria bacterium RBG_16_34_14 | reverse complement strand
GGGTTCTGAATATTCCTAAGGGAGTGACATTCACTTCACAGTAAGCCGGCAAGCTAAAAGTGAGTGTCACTTTTGTGTTTTAAGCCTTAAAGCTGATCCTGCTTTGGCGGGAAAAATGGATTTTGGGAAATTGTCCCATTACCCTGCAGCACAGCTAAGATTTATATTTTATAATAAATAGGTTATCCTCTTTATAATCGGTATCTTTATCTATCCGGTATTAGAACCGGGATTTTTATTTATTATTTTTTAGAGGTTCTTAAGTGAGTACTAAATTATTCGTGGGTTCTCTTCCCTGGTCGGTTAACGACAAGACATTACAGCAAACGTTTGAAGCACATGGAACAGTAGTTTCTGCAAAGATTATTACTGACCGTGATACCGGAAGGTCCAGAGGTTTCGGTTTTGTTGAAATGGAAAACCCAACTGATGCTGAAAAAGCAATCAGAGCACTAAATAATTCAGAATTAGATGGAAGAAATATCATAGTTAATGAAGCAAAAGCACGCACCTGAAAAGATATTTTATTTTTAATTTCTGTAAGGCGTCTTTAAGACGCCTTTTTGTTTTATTTAGACAGTTCTGCCAAACCTATTAGGGGATCATGACTTTTCTTAAATATTATTTCTCTTTTTAGCTACGTCGGGCAATTTTAAAAGATATTTGAGTGCTAAGTTTTGAAGAAGTTGTCTCAAAAGAGTTGTTGTCATTCTGAGCGATTAGCGAAGAATCTCTTTATCAAATAAAACTAAAAGATTCTTCAGTCGAAGACTCCTTCAGAATGACCCCAAAAAGACTTTTGAGACAGCCTCTCTTTATTTTAAATATTTTTCTTTTTAATAAAAAACCCCGCCTTAAGACGGGGTGATATGGAATTGTTTAATTATTGAAAGAAATACCTTAACCCAACCTGCATTTGCCAACGAGAGTTTAAACCCGGATCATCAACATAAGTTTCTTTAAGACTTGGATTAAAATTCAAAAGAGGTTTCCCATCGGCATCAAACTGAACCAAACCATTTGCATCAAGCACACCAACGAGAGGAGAGGTTGCAGCAGAACTTGCGATCTTTCTAACCCCCCAATCTGAACTGAGCATATTGGCTACATTTAGAATATCTACAGTGAGCTGAAATGTGTGTCTCATTCCACCAAGTAAGAATGCGAAATCCTGCATAAACCTGAAATCAATATTCCACCACCATGGATTAACGGCTCCAAACCTTTCTGCAATTTCACCCCTGTGTTCTTTGAGATAATCATCTTGTTCAATGAATTCATTAAGTGCTGCCCATTGTTCATTAGCAGAAATGGTTTTACCATTTTCATCTGTGTAAGGCACCAAATTGATTTCGCTCTGATTTGAAGGAATATATATCAGATCATTTCCAGTCTGACCATCACCATTTACATCACCGGCATAAACGAATGAATATCTATTCCCTCCGGCTCCTGCGAATCTGTTCCCTTCGGCAACTTCAAAAAATAATCCGAAGTGGCTTTCAAAATTATCTGACCAAACATGTGAATATATAGCATTCCCGGTTATGCGGTGGTGAGTCCCAAATTCAGAGAAGCTTAATTCCGGTTTGTTAGGATCCCCTTGTACCGGATTTTCTGCGAACAAAACACTGGCAATTTCTGTCGACTTCAATAGGCTTTTGGCCTCCAGATATGTATATGAAAGACCGGCATGAAGACCGAAATCAAACTGCTTGCGAAGCTGGATTGTTCCACTATAGTGATAGCCCTCATCTGAGTTATCTATAACGTAAACTCCGCCAAAGAAGGGTATTGTATCTCCGTTAACAGGTACGAAAGTATTTAACCGGTTATTGCCAAAATAGGGTCTGCCATCTGCTAGTAATCTAGCAGGCTTACCTAAATTAGCATTCCTTACATATATTGAATTTATATCCTTACCATAAATAAACTCTACCGTCCCCAGTATTCCACCAGGCAGCATGTGATCAACAGCTATATTTGAATTCCATACTTGCGGCCATTTAAAATCTTCAACCATTCCATTAAGATCAAATGATTGCTGTAAGACAGCATCATCTTTTGATGTAATTGGATCTGCAGTTGGATAGAGCTTCGGATTGGGTCCCGGATTAGAAATAACATTTCCAACCCAAACGAATGGCAGGCGTCCGGTAAATATTCCTGTCCCTCCGCGTAATTGAGTAGTTCTATTACCTGTTACATCCCAGTTAAAACCCACCCTGGGTGAAAATAATGTCTGAACTTCCGGAAGTTTGCTCTGATCAATAACTTCGGACTGATCATTTTCGTCAAGCAATTTTAGACTTCTTGAAAACTGATTATCCACAGGTTCTGTGATGTACATAGGAAGATCAACTCTTAATCCTGCAGTTAAGTTAAATACCGGGGAAATAAGAAATTCATCCTGAACATAAAAAGATAATTGACCGACTTCTATGTTTTCACCCTTAAAAGGACTCGCTGCAACGGGGTTTACAAATATATTTCTAAAATTAATGAAGTTAGCAGTATCTGAGGGATTAGTATGTAAGAAGAAGTCGTCCAGAGACCCGAAGGTAGTTCCACCAAATTGATATGGAACCATAAACAATCCATACCGGAATATGTTGAATGCGTTGAAGAATTTAAATTGTTCAAATGTTGCCCCGGCCGTAACCACATGATTACCAAGGAAGTAACTAAAGTTATTAGTTACTTGCCAAACATCCTGATCCAATATGTTATGGATTGAGAATGGTTCATGTCCTATAGTAGTATAATTAACACCATCTTCATTTATTTGAATAGTCGGGAACGGTGCGCTAAAAGGATCTCTGTTATCCCTGAACCTGTTAAAGCTTGCGAAGAATCGGTTTGCAAAACTTTCTGATCTGGAATTTAATTCGAGAGCAAAAGAGTTTAACCTGTTGTTTATTTTGTATCCTGAATTCTGGAATGGTAAGCTTGTTTCGTTCGGTCCCCGGCCACCAGAACTAAGAACAAATGGATGTGGTGGTAAATCCCTTCTGGCATCTAAGCGGTTATATCTCAAAGAAAGGTTATTGCTTTCATTAATATTCCAATCGAGCTTAAGTAATATTTTTTCATTTTCTGTTTTATGAACAAAACCGTCGTAAGAACCAGGGTCATATCCGTAAACATCAATCATCCGTGTTCTGATAGAATCCATAACGCTTGCCCTGACCCGAGATTCGCCAAATACCGCAGCACCCCCCTTATTAGCAATGAAGTTTGTTCCCGGGTCTTCCCTTCTTTCAATCTCACCATTCAGAAAGAAGAATAATTTGTCCTGAACAATAGGGCCGCTTACTGAAAGACCGGACTGGTTAAATGAAAGGTCGGGATTTGCAATTACATCATTACCGCTTACAGAGTTACCAAGAAGAGCTTCATTCCTGAAGAAGCTATATAATGAACCTTGATAACGATTAGTACCTGATTTTGTTACAACGTTAATGCCTGCACCTGTAAATCCACCCTGGCGGACATCATAAGGAGCAATTGATACCTGAATTTGTTCAACCGCATCATAAGGAACAGGTTCTGCATTCGTCTGACCTCCAGGGGCGGGATCGTCCAATCCGAAAGGATTATTAAAATATGAGCCGTCCAGGGAGATATTATTATAGAGCCAGTTTTTACCTCCAAAGCTGTAATTGCCATCACTGCGGGGATCTAACCTGGTTAGATCTCTTATACTTCTTTTAATTGTAGGTAAAGTCTGAATCTGGTCAACTTCAACATAGGTTGATGCGCCTGTTCTATTGC
>MHAF01000116.1:0-874 GCA_001802865.1 Ignavibacteria bacterium RBG_16_34_14 | reverse complement strand
TCGCTTTCCATGGTAAACTCTATCCGGAAGTTTTGACCAAGGTTTAGATTTATATTTTCCTTCTTTTGAGAATTATACCCAATATACGAAACTGTTACCGTATATGGACCACCTACCCTAAGGTTGGGTAAGTTAAAAAATCCATTATCTCTCGTAGCTGCACCGTACTGACTACCACTAGGTACGTGCTCAGCAATTACATTCGCCCCGGGTAATGGATTACCATCGGCATCCTGTACAATTCCGTTCAAAGATGCGGTGGTAACGCCTTGAGCTATTATTCCTTTTGGTAAGACCATAAAAAGAAATGCCAAAAGGAACCATGGTAAAAATTTTACTCGCATAATCCCTCTCTTTTTACAAATGAATAATTAGTTAATTAGAGCAGCTATTAAAATTTTAATTATCATTACCAAAAGTTTTATTTGGTTTGATTAAAAATATCACTTGTTCATGTGATGTCAAAAAAAATCTTGTTGAATCTGAAAAATTTTTGATCGGGTTTTTCCTCAAATTAGATTAAAATTATGATTATTTACCTTTTGAAAGAACAATTTCAATTTTTCTGCGGTGATAAGGTTATTGCTTCTTGATTCGGGAATATGAGTTCTATAAATTTCCAACGGACGGGAAATTGAAAATATCATATAGATCCATTCATGCATAATTGAAAGGGGTAAATGATAAATAGTGACTGATCAAAAAAACCTTTTTAACAAATACCTCGAACTGCTTGGTATAGAAGCTTCGAAGCCCTCTTTTGAACTGCTTGGGAAAATTGTAAAAGCCCATCTTATTAAAGTTCCCTTTGAAAACATCTCCAAGCTGCTTTATAAAAAACAGGGAATGAATTACATCCCTGGTCTCCCGGCAT
>MHAF01000115.1:6153-9540 GCA_001802865.1 Ignavibacteria bacterium RBG_16_34_14 | reverse complement strand
TGGTACAGGAACCGGGATCAGTATGTAAAATTTTTGAAAGGTGATTTGATAGATTTTTCAAAATCGCTGGAAAATTTAGTTTGGCGTATGGTAAGAGATAAACTCCTGACAAAGACAGCTATTGAAAGAGGATATGATAAAACCGATTGGGTAAAAAAACAATCCGGTTGGTGGAGAGATAAAATATCTTACAGTACATATAGAAATGAATTGGCAAATTCGATCACGTTAAACTCAGAAGAAATAAGTTTGCTGAATAAGAATAATAAATCTCAATCTGAAATTTTAAGTGAAAAACTTTCTGAAAAGATTCTTCATAAGATTCTTGAATCAAAGAAAAAATATAAAGTAAAAATCAATAAAGGTGTGCTTGATAAAATACAGGTATCATCTGAAGATGATAAAAAAGCTATTGATATATATATAGTAAAGAAGGGCGGTTTGATTCCAAGACCAGCATTTCCTTCAATAGATAATGATTGGGCGAGCTGGGAATAGAAATATCATATGAAATGTTTTTTAAATATTATAATTTTAACCTTGATAGGTTGCGCCTTGACCAGTTGTGGCAGCAACAATAAAAATTCTCGTGATGCAATATTGTACTGGTGCTCAAATAACATAGATGAAATAAAGTTTGCAAAAATAATTACAGATAAATGGAATAAAAATAATCCAAACGATCAAATTAAATATCAACCTGTTCCTGAAGGACGATCGAGTGAAGAAATAATACTCGCTGCAGTTGTAGGAAATACAACCCCGGATATTTACTCAAATATGTGGCAGGGAGATGTTGAAGCATATGCTCAAGCTGGTGTTTTAATTGCACTTGATACACTTAAAGGATTTATGGATTTTCTTTCTGAACGATGCGATAGTGCAGTCATCGAGGAAATAAAATCCCTTGATGGTCACATCTACCAAATACCGTGGAAGATCAATCCTATTATGTTGATCTATAATGTTAATTTTATAAATGATTTGAAATTTCAAGGCCCTCCAAGAACATATAGTGAATTTTTCGATGCCTCACAAAAATTCCAAAAAGATTTTGATGGTGATGGATATGTTGACAGGTGGTTTGGTTATAGTGAAGTAGAAGTAACCTGGTGGCAAAGATTTTTTGATTTTTATCCTTTATACCTTGCAGCATCGGGAGGAGCTCCGTTAGTTAAAAATAATCAGGCAGTTTTCAATAATGAATATGCAATTGAGGTTTTTACTTTCTTACGTGAATTATATGAAAAAAATTATTTTTCTATGGAAAAACTATCTGCACGGCAGGATGTTTTCTTAAGTGGAGTTACCGCTACAAGGTTTACCGGCCCATGGGAAATTGCTCATGCAGAAAAGTTTAAACCTGAAGGTTTTGAATATGAATATACTTTTATGCCTGTACCCGATGGACATCAAGGACCTGTTTATACTTATGGAGATCCGAAAAATATTGTCATCTTTAAAACATGCAAAAACCCTCAGGCAGCATGGGATTACATTAAAACAATGATTGATAATGAAGGCGATCTGAAACTTTTAGAATTAACAAATCAATTGCCAAGAAGGAAAAATCTTAACAGCAATCATTTCTTTAATGATTATTTCACTAAGAATCCCAAGATGAAAGTCTTTGCTGATCAATCGGAGTATGTTAAAGGAACCGATGCATCACCCGTACTTAAAGAAATCTTTGATCTGATTTCTCAGCAATATGAGGCTTGTGTTGTTTATGGGAAAAAGACACCTCGGGAAGCTATATCCGATGCAGCGGATGCTGTTAATTTATTGTTCCTGGAATAGAATGAGTAAATGATTAGTAGAAAAAAAATATTACCCTACCTGCTCGTTTCTCCTTATATAATACATTTTTTTCTTTTTGTTGCTTTTCCTGTAGGATTTTCAATTGTACTTACATTTCACAAATGGAACATTATTTCTCCAATGGAATACACAGGACTGAATAATTATATAAGATTATTCAATGACAAAACATTCCTGAGATCAATGGGGAACACACTTATATTTTTAGTCATTCATATTCCACTACAAATAATATTTGCTTTACTCCTGGCTGAAATATTAAATCAAAAAATAAAATTAAGAGGAATTTTCAGAGGTGCGTTTTTCCTGCCGGTAATTGTTTCGGGAGTTGTGGTTACAATTTTATGGCAGCAGTTATTTGGATATGATACAGGACTGTTGAATAGATTATTAATTGGGATTGGATTAGGGAAAATCGGTTGGTTAACCGATCCGAATATAGCAATGAGTTCTATTGCAATTATGGCTACCTGGAAAAATGTAGGACTTTACATTGTTTTATTCTTAGTCGGGCTTCAAACTGTTCCGCCCCAATATTATGAAGCCGCTGAACTTGAAGGAGCTTCGCATGCACAGAAGTTTTTCAAAATTACATTACCAATGATAAATCCAACAATTTTTATGGTTGTATTGCTTTCAACTATTGGCGGGTTTTCATTATTCATTGAACCTTATGTTATGACCGGTGGAGGGCCACTGAACAGCACCATATCAGCAGTACTATATATATACAAGCAGGGATTTTTCTATTATCATATGGGATATGCAGCAACGTTAGGTTTATTTTTTGCTTTAATAATTTTAAGTGTGGTAGTAATTCAGAAAAAATTTATCGAGAAAGGCAATTGAAAAAAATAAAAACAATATTATTTTATTTGTCTTTAACTATCAGTGCATTGATTTTTGTTTATCCTTTTTATTGGATGATCATGGCATCAATTGCACCCGAAAATGAAATTGGTAATTTAACACTCTCGCCTACTTCTCTAACCTTGAGCAGTTATTCACAAATGCTCGATAAAATTCCTATCGGTGGTGCATTCATAAATAGCCTGATCGTGGCATCATCAATCACCATCGGAGTGTTGGTTTTTGGTTCTATGATTGGTTATGCTTTATCCAAGCTGGAGTTTAAAGGCAGGGATTTAATTTTTTATGTAATAATTTTTACAATGACACTCCCATTCCAAATAACTCTGATACCGCAATATATTATTATGGTTAAGTTTGGCTGGATTGACACATACTGGGCTTTGATTGTTCCTTATCTTATAAATGCATTAGGCATAATTATGTTCAGGCAATATTTTAAATCCATCCCTCAAAGTTTAATTGATTCTGCAAGGCTGGATGGATGTAATGAAATAGAAATAATATTCAGAATACTCTGGCCTAATTCATTGCCTGCCATTATTACAATTGGTATCATAACTTTTATGGCTTCATGGAATGAAGTACTGTGGCCGCTAATTGTTATTCGTGATGAAAGTTTAATGACTATGCCTCAGTTAGTTACTTTATTTGCCGTTGGAGGTAGAGCTGAATCACAATTAGGTGTAAAGCTTG